>JBIKQY010000231.1:0-4705 GCA_044349465.1 Limnohabitans sp.
ACGCGGATCATGCCTTCCTTGACACCGCCCCACACGCTGCCTGAAGTCCAGCTGCCATTCATGGCCGCCTTGACGCGTGCGGTGTAGTAATCACCCCACTGATGAGTCACGGCAATGATCTGGGCATCCGGCCCCACTTTGCGCATGTCGGAGTGGTAAGCCACGGCCATCTTGCCGCGCTCTTGCGCCGCCGCCATCACCGCCGTGGAGCCGGTGTGGAACGCGATCACATCCACATCCTGGTTGAACAAAGCCATGGCCGCTTCGCGCTCTTTCGGTGGATCAAACCAGGCATTGAGCCAAACCACCTTGACGGTGGCTTGGGAGTTGACCGAACGCATGCCCAAGGTGAAGGCATTGATGCCCTGCAGCACCTCAGGAATCGGGAAACCCGCCACATAGCCAGCCACGTTGGACTTCGTCATGCGCCCGGCGGCAATGCCTGCCAAGTAACGGCCTTCGTAATAACGGGCGTTGGACGCGGCCACATTGGGGGCCGTTTTGAAGCCGGTGACCGACTCGAACTTCACATTCGGAAACTCTTTGGCCACCTTGAGCGTGGGCTCCATGTAACCAAAACTGGGGGTGAAGATGATCTGGTTACCCTGTTGGGCCAGGTCGCGGATCACGCGCTCAGCATCTGCGCCCTCTGCCACATCGGCCACAAACGTGGTCTTGACCTTGTCGCCCAAAGCCCGCTCAACCGCCTTGCGGCCCTCGTCGTGCTGCTTGGTCCAGCCCGCCTCGGTGATGGGCGAGACATAGACAAAACCGGCCTTGATGGGCTCGGTGGATGGTTTGGGTGTTTGTGCTGAGATTTGGCCCTGTGCGGCCGAAAGAAAAAAGCAGGCGGCCACGAGCGTGGCAGCGAGGTTTTTATACATGGTAGTCCTCTACATGGCCCCGAAATTGAAAAAACGAAGCCCGCCGGGGCAGCGGGCTACGGGGTGGGATTCTAACTGGCGCCCTTCAATGGTCAGTCATGCTCCTCAAGCCATCGTCGACCGGCTTGCGTCAGTCTGTATTTTTGCAAGCGGCTGTTGGGTTTTTCGGGGACCGTCATCTGTATCAGATTGGCCACCAACGCTGGCCGCAAATGCAGTGCCAAAAAATTAGGCCGATGGGACAAACCCAAGGACTGCATCAACTCCTGCAAACTCAATGTCTGACCGCCCAGCGCAACAAGCAGACGCGCGACTTGTTCGGTGACTTGTTCGGTGACTTGCTCGGTGACTTCGGGGGTGACTCGTTCGCTTTGTCCCTGACCTACCCTCAGCGCCTTCAAATACACAGGGTCAAACGGGAACTCCAGCCACATGTCGTACGGGTCATAGCGGAGCACTGGCTTGGGCGAGCCCGCCGCTTCGCAAGCAGCAAAAATCCGCTCCACCCCACGGCCCCAGGCCTCGATCTCGCCCGCTCTGAAAAAAAGAAAAGTCCATCTTCACAAATGCACCGGTCACAAAGCGCTGGGGGTCTGCCGCAAACAACAAGGCGGTGGCCCGTTTGAAATACGCGCCCTCTTTCAGTCGCAACTTGTCCAGCAAATGGGCATCACTCTCGGCCAAGGTTTCGGCATCGAGCCGCCCGCTGCGCTGGGCCAACTGGCGAAACCGCGCCATGGCCGGGGTCGACACATCGTCCAAGCCGAACTGGGGCAGCGGCACGCCGTTCCAAGTGCGACCATGGCGACCCAACAAAAAACGATCCAGCGCCGCGCCTTTGATCTCTTGCAGCGTGCTGCCGCTGCGCATGTAGGCATGTAGTAGTGGCCCCGGTAGCTGATCGGGTTGGGGTACGCCTGCACCATCAGCTCCAGAGCCGGCAAGTCAGCTTCGGAGTGCAGATTCACATCCACCACAATGCCCAGCAGGTCGCGCACCTTGTTGGGCAAGTCTTCCAACAGTTTGGCCGCATCAGGCAAGCCGACCACTTGGCCCCTGTCATTCACCCCCAGCAGCAAGCCTCCGCCTTGCGCATTGGCAAAGCCGCACACCCAACGCAGGTAGTCATCGCACCAAGTTTTTTTCCATTCGGTATGCTGGGATTCTTGATTGAGTATCGCGTTATTTTGACAGGCATAGCTTTCAATCCTGCTCCGCAAACCCTTGAAAACACGCTTTCAAATCATGCATCCAGCGGTGCTTGTCTTCTTCTGCCGCAAAGCTCGCCTCAATGCTGTTGGCCGCCAGCTTGTAGGCTTGTTGGGCACTCAGGTGCAGCGCGGCAAAGGTCTGCAGATAGTTGTCGTTCAGGTAACCGCCAAAGTAAGCCGGGTCGTCCGAGTTGAGGGTCACGCACAGACCGGCGTCCAGCATCTGGCCCAGGTTGTGATCGGCCAGATTGTTGAACACACACAGCTTGAGGTTGGACAGTGGGCACACGGTGAGTGGCATTTGGCTGTCCGCCAGGCGCTGCATCAGGGCGGCATCGTGGATGGCTTGCACGCCGTGGTCGATGCGCTCCACCTTCAGCACATCGAGTGCGCTCCAGATGTAGGCAGGCGGGCCTTCTTCGCCCGCATGGGCCACGACATGCAGGCCCAGCTCGCGGGCTCGGGCGAAGGCACGGGCAAACTTTTCGGGCGGGTGGCCCAGCTCGCTGGAGTCCAGGCCCACGCCAATGAAGTGTTCGCGCCAGGGCATGGCTTCTTCCAGTGTGGCCAAAGCGTCTTCTTCAGACAGGTGGCGCAAAAAGCACAAGATCAAATCGGCGCTGATGCCCAACTGCGTCTGCGCATCGCGGCAGGCACGGCTCAGGCCTTCGATGACCGCGCCCATGGCCACGCCTCGTGCGGTGTGGGTTTGCGGGTCAAAGAACAACTCAGCACGCACCACATGGTCGGCGGCGGCTTTTTCAAAATAGGCCCAGGCCATGTCGTAAAAATCTTGCTCGTGCAGCAGCACGCTGGCCCCGGCGTAATACAGGTCCAGAAAACTTTGCAGGTTGCTAAAGGCATAGGCGCTGCGCAAGGCGGCCACATCGGCAAAGGGAAGCTGCACACCATTGCGCTTGGCCAGCGCAAAAATCAGCTCGGGCTCCAATGAACCCTCGATGTGGATGTGCAGTTCGGCCTTGGGCATGACCCGCAACAACTCGGGCAGACGCTCTGGGGGAATGGCGTGGACTTTGAACATGGTCAATCCTTAAAAAATTGGGCTCGAATGATGGCTTCGTCGAGCCGATCAAAGCGCGTGTTGTGCCGGTCCGTCAAAGGCCCATGACCCGGCATCACTTGGCCTGCAGGGTCATAGCCCACAGCCTTGAACTTCCATTGGCCATTGACCCACTTGAAGTTGCCCACATGCAGGCCCGATGGGTCGTGCAGGGCGCAGACACCCTCGGTCTGTGGCGTTAAAAGGCTGGGGGGCATATGCGGCTTTCGGGTGACAGGGGGTGATCAGACCAGCTTTTCAACACCACGCGCAAAGCTCACCGTTTTGTGACTGAACGCCTCGTGCTGCTCTTCGACTTTGCCCAGTTCGTACAGGTAGTTGACCATCATGCCGCCCGATTGTTGCAGGCCTTTTTTGGAGAGGTCGGCCGCCCAGTTGATCTGGTGCAAGGTGGCCCCATTGCTGAGATGAAACTTGCCCACTGCATCACCCCGATCCAGAGGAGTTTTGTGCATCAGGTACAAGGCGCACAGGCGCAACAGCGCGGCTTTTTCGGTGTCTTCGCAGCGATCCGGGTGCCAACCCGTCTTGAGGCGCTCGGCCCACACCATGCCCCCGACCGACAGGCTTTTTTGCGCCTCTTGCCATTTGCGCAACTGCACAGAGCTGAGCTTGTCCTCGGGCAAGGGCGCACCCGCGTCCAACCACTGGGTAAAGCCCGGGATGGGCGACAGGGTGCAAAAGGTTTTGAGAGAAGGCATTTCTTCAATCAGTTTTTGCGCCACCCGCTTGATCAGAAAATTGCCCAACGACACGCCCTTGAGGCCTGGCTGGCAATTGCTGATGGAATAAAAAATCGCCGACTTGAAGCTTTTGGCATCGCCCACCGGGGCCAGTTTGTTGATCAGACCACCAATGTCCTTGGCAATACCCGGCACCAAGGCCACCTCGACAAAAATCAGCGGCTCGCCAGGCAACTGCGGGTGAAAAAATGCAAAACAACGCCGGTCAGGCTGCAAGCGACGGCGCAAGTCATCCCAGCCATCGATGGCATGCACCGATTCGTGCGCGATGATTTTTTCGAGCAACTGAGCAGGCGAGTTCCAGGTGATTTGGTGCAACTCCAAAAAGCCCGGGTTGAACCAAGAGCTGAGCAAATGGAGCATGTCCGCGTCAGTGGCCCGAAAAGCCGGATGGTCCTTGAGATAGGACAGCAGCGTCTGGCGCATTTTCAAAATCGTGGCCGTGCCAGCAGGCGCCCGGTTCACCCGCCGCAGCAGCTCCTGCCGGGGCGGCTCCACGGTCTGAAACAAATGGATCAAGCTGGCCTCGTTGCGCTCGGTGTTGTAGCGGTTGGCCGCATCCACCACCAGGGCCGGGTCGGGGTTGAACTGGCTGGACAAAAAATGGAAGAAGTCGATCTGGCTGCGCTTGTCCAGATGCTCGTAATGGTCGATCAGCTTCACAGCCATGCTTTGCGCATTGGCCTCACCCCGGGCACTGAGGAGTTTTTTGGCGCTCAGCTTGGCCGCATCGAGTTTCTTGTTTTGAATGAAGCGTTCCAGCACGATGGCCCTTTCTCAGGCGTC
>JBIKQY010000232.1:0-4700 GCA_044349465.1 Limnohabitans sp.
TGACACAGTTCACGCGCACACCGGTATCGGCCAGCTCTTTGCCCAGCGATTTGGTGAGGCCAATCACGGCCGCCTTGCTCGCGCTGTAAGCGCTGGCGTTGGGGTTGCCGTCTTTGCCCGCCACCGAGGCGATGTTGACGATGCGGCCATAGTTACGGGTCTTCATGTGGGCGCTCAGTTCGCGGCAGCAATGGAACAGCCCGTGCACGTTCACATCGAACACCTGCTTCCAGGCGTCCACCGGGTAGTCCCACACCTTGACGTTGGGGCCAGTGATGCCAGCGCTGTTGACCAGCACATCCACGCCCGCCAAGGCCGTGGTTTGCGCGGTGGCGTTCACCACAGAGGCGTGGTCGGCCACATCCACTTGCACGGTGTTGACCACGGCGCCCAGCTGGCCTTGACGCAGCTGCTCGGCGGCTTTGCCCATGCCCGCCACATCACGGTCCCAGATCGTGACGCGGGCGCCCGAGGCCAGCATGCGCTGCGCAATCGCAAAGCCCAGGCCAGTAGCCCCGCCGGTGATGACCGCGTGGCGGCCTTTCATGTCAAGCAAGTTCATGTGTGTCTTTCGGAAAAATCAAATGGTCATGCCACCGTCGACCATGTAGGCATTGCCCGTGGCGAAGATGGATTCGTCGGAAGCGAGGAAAGTGACGATGGGCGCGATTTCGTGCGCCTGCGCCAGCCGCCCCATGGGCTGGCGGTTGATGAAGTCCTTGCGCGCCTGCACCGGGTCGGCGTAGCTGTTGATGCGGTCTTGCAGCGAAGGTGTGTCCACGGTGCCGGGGCAGATGCAATTGCAGCGGATGCCCTGGCGCACATAATCGGCGGCCACGCTTTTGGTCAGGCCAATCACCGCCGCCTTGCTGGTGCCGTAAATGAAGCGGTTGGGCAAGCCGCGCACGCTGGAGCACACGCTGGCCATGTTGATGATGCTGCCGCCGCGGCCGTCTTTTTCAAACTGCGCGAGCATTTTGGGAATGACCGCCTGGATCATCCAGAATTGAGAGCGCACGTTCAAATTGAATGCGAAGTCCCAATCCTCGTCAGTGGCCAACTCGATGTTGCCGTTGTGCACAAAACCTGCGCAATTGAAGACGATGTCGATGCGCGGCAGGCTGGCCACTTGGGCGGCAATCGCTTTTTTGTCGAGCACGTTGAGAACGGCGGTGTGAACATTCGCCACGCCTTGGTAGCTCTTGAGCAATTCGGCATTCACATCGGTGGCGTACACGGTGGCACCTTCAGCCGCCATGGCCAGCGCAGCCGCTTGGCCAATGCCCTGACCCGCTGCGGTGACGAGCGCGATTTTTCCTTTGAGTCTCATGATGCTTGGATCTCCAGTTGGGTGATTTGTCTTGCGGTGATGGCGGCCCAGTCCCAGGCGATGCCCAGGCCAGGGGTTTCGGGGGGCAGGGCATAACCGTCCTGCACCTGCATGCGCGAGGTGGTGATGTCGTCAAGCTGCGGGATGTATTCCACCCAAGTGGCGTTGGGCACGGCCGCGCACAGGCTCACATGCAACTCCATCAAGAAGTGCGGGCACACCGCCACGTCAAAGGTTTCAGCCAGGTGCGCGGTTTTGATCCAGGGCGTGATGCCGCCGATGCGTGCCACGTCGGGCTGCACGATGGAACACGCGCCTTGCTCCAAATATTCGCGAAACTGCATCGGGTGGTACATCGATTCGCCCACCGCCACCGGAATGGTGGTGTGCTCGCGCAACTGGCGGTGGCCCGACACGTCTTCGGCGGGCAGGGGCTCTTCGAGCCAAGCCAAGCCAAGCCCATCAAATGCCCGAGCACGGCGCACGACCTCTGCGCGGTTGAAGCCCTGATTCGCGTCGGTCATCAGCTCAAAGCCCGGACCCACCGCATCGCGCACGGCAGACAGGCGCGCCACGTCTTCGCTCACATGCGGGCGACCGATCTTGATCTTCGCGCCCTTGAAGCCTTGCGCTTGTGCCTCCAGCGTTTGGTCCACCAAGGCCTGCGGCGACAAATGCAGCCAGCCACCTTCGGTGGTGTAGAGCGGCACACGCGCTTGCGCCCCGCCCAGCAAGCGCCACAGCGGCAGGCCTTGGCTTTGTGCACGCCAGTCCCACAAGGCCGTGTCCACACACGCGAGTGCCAAGCTGGTCATGGCCCCCACAGCGGTGGCGTGGGTGTAAAAAAACAAGTCTTTCCAGATCGCCTCGACCATGACCGGGTCGCGGCCGATCAGGCGCGGGGCCAAATGGTCCTTGAGCAAGGCGATGACCGACGAGCCGCCCGTGCCGATGGTGTAGGCATAACCCGTGGCTGCGATGCCATCACTGCAGTGCAGCGTGAGCAAGATGGTCTCTTGTGTCACAAAGGACTGGATGGCGTCAGTGCGCAAAACCTTGGGCGGCAAGTTCACTTGCCGAAGGCTCACGCGCTCAATGGTGACGGGGGTCATGTGGTGCTGCAAGGATGGTGAGAAAAACAGGCGAAGCAAGATCAGCTTTTAGCAACGACACATGCAACGTTATAGGCTTCAAGGCTTCGCAGCATGCGACAACCCCGAAGCGACACACGTCGTTTGCGTGACAGCCGCCATGCGGGTTTGTGCGGAGTTGCAATGGCTTTTGATCATGTGATGATTCTGCAACTGGTCTGACCACTTGTCCAATTCACGTTATCCCTGATCACCCCCATGCCCTTGCAAACCGTGGCCCCGCAGCGCCTGTACCGCCAGATTGCCGAGCAACTTCGGCAATTGATGGTGTCGGGCGAGTTCGCGTTGGGTTCGCGGCTACCGGCCGAGCGTGACCTGGCCGTGCAGCTGGGTGTGAGCCGACCCTCGGTGCGCGAAGCCCTGATCGCGCTGGAAGTGGAAGGCATGATCGAGGTGCGCACCGGCTCTGGCATTTACGTGCAGCGCACCGACGCCTCTGGCAAGTCATCCACCCCCGCTGAGGCCGATGCCAACACACCCGCCGACTGGGGACCGCTGGAGGTGATGAGCGCCCGCTTGCTGGTCGAGGCCGAAGTGGCGGCCCTTGCCGCCACCCATGCACAAAAGGCAGACCTCAAAGCCATCAAGGCCGGTCTGCAGCAAATGAAGCTCGAAGCTGCGCGTGACCAGGTGCCGCGTGAAGGCGACGAAGCCTTTCACGAAGCCATTGCCCATGCCTGCGGCAACAGCGTGCTGCTCGACACCGTACAACGCTATTGGCAAGCGCGCAACGGCCCGCTGTTCGAGCGGCTGGGCGACTATTTTGAACACCCCGAATCCTGGCAGGCGGCCATTGGCGAGCACCAGCAGGTGCTGCTGGCGATTGAGGCTCATGACACCAGCGCCGCCCGCAAGGCCATGCAAAAGCACCTGAGACAAGCCTACAAAAGATACAGCGCGAGCTGGCGCCGCGCGCCTGCCCGTTAGCCCACCCGTAAGAGGGTCGGCTTCAGGCATGCAGTTTTCCCGCGTCAGCATTTTTTCAATACCAACGAGGAGACTTTGATGAGCAAACGATTGACACTGAAAACCTTGGCCACCGTCGGCGCTTTCGCCGTGGGCGCCATGACCGTATTGGGCAGCACTGCGGTGCAGGCCCAGCAAAAACTCAAGTGGGCCCACGTCTATGAGACATCAGAGCCGTACCACACCGAGTCGGTGTGGGCTGCCGAAGAGATCAAAAAGCGCAGCAATGGCAAGTTCGACATCCAGGTGTTCCCTGCCTCCACGCTGGGCAAAGAAACCGACATCAACCAGGGCCTGACCTTGGGCACGGTGGACATGATCATCAGCGGCTCGTCTTTTGCGGCACGCAATTACCCTCGGTTTGGCATCGCCTACTACCCCTTCATCTTTCGGGATGATGCACATTTGATCGCCTACTCCAAAAGCCCAATTTTTCAGGAAATGGTCAACGAATTTCGCGCCAAGACCGGCATCCAGGTCACGGCCTACACCTATTACGGCGCGCGCCACACCACGGCTCAAAAAGCCTTTACCAATTGCGAGGGCATGAAGGGCATCAAGATCCGCGTGCCCGACGTGCCCGCCTACCGCGCCACGCCTGAGGCCTGCGGCGCCAACCCCACCCCCATCGCTTTTGCCGAGGTGTATCTGGCCCTGCAAAACGGCACCGTGGAAGCACAAGAAAACCCCTTGACCACCATCGAAGCCAAGAAGTTTTTTGAAGTGCAAAAAGCCATCATGCTGACAGGTCATATCGTGGACGGTTTGATCACTCAAGTTGCGCCTCACTTATGGAATAAATTGAGCGATGCAGAAAAAAGAATGTTCACTGAAGTGACGCAGCAAGCAGCAGCGCGTGCCACCGCCAAGATCAAAGCGCGAGAAGTCGAGTTGGTGGACGAGTTCAAGAAAAAAGGCCTGCAAATCGTGCAGGTGGACCGCAAGTCTTTCCAGGATGCTGTCCTGAAAAACAAGCCCCTGACCGGCATGGGTTTCACACAGTCTGACTTCGACAAGATCCAGGCCGCCAAATAAGCCAGAGAATCCCTTTGGCTGAACAGGTCGGACCCGCAGGGTCCGACCTGCTGCGTATTTTCGATTTCAAGGATTCCCCCATGAGCAACCTCCCCGACATTGACGCCATGCCCAAAGTCATGGGCGACGACGGCCAGTTTCACGCCATCGATGACGAAGTTGACTTGTCAGGAACTCCCATTGAGGCTTGGGTGGCGTTGGCCTTTTTCTGGGCCTTG
>JBIKQY010000234.1:0-4699 GCA_044349465.1 Limnohabitans sp.
AGCATGACCATCGTCATCCTGCCCGATGCGCAGGCCGACCTGCTCGACTTGCAGGACTACATGCTGGATCGCTGGACGCCTGAACTGTGGGCGGCCGCAGAAGAAGACATCTTTGCCCAACTGGCGCGTGTCCACTCGGGCTTGATCACTGGCCCAGTGGTCCCCCTGCTGGGCAGCGTGGGCATCACGGACTACCGAACCGTGCTGTCCTCACACCACCGACTGCTGTACCGACAAGTGGACGGCCACACCTATGTGTATGCGGTGACCGGGCAAGTGCAAGATTTTCAGGCCTTGTTGTTGCGGCGTTTGTTCAAGCGGTGAGACGGGCATGGCGTGGCCGAGCGCGCATTACCCGCTTGCCGAGGGCGAGCAACTGCCTTACAAGCGCCCCAAACCATGCTGATTGACCCATAACGGGTATCTCAAATTCTGAATAGTGCCCAGAGAGGTTGGGTCTAGCATTCAGCACGCCCCGGACGATGCCCATGAACCCAACTCTTCACCCTGTTACCGAAGCCCCCCTGCGCTTTTGGCACCGCGATGCGGTGGTTGAGCGCTGTCACGTTCCCCCCGACCGCACCCTGCTCGACCTGCTGCGCGAGGACCTGCGCCTGACGGCCACCAAAGAGGGCTGTGCCGCTGGCGACTGCGGGGCCTGCACCGTGGTGGTGGCCGAGGCGGTGGACGGGAAGTTGCAATACCGCGCCGTCAACAGCTGCATCAAGCCCGCGCACGCGATCGACGGCCTGGCGCTGTGGACCGCTGCCGACCTGGCGCAAACCGACGGCACGCTGCACCCGGTGCAGCAAGCCATGCTGGCGTGCCACGGCTCGCAATGCGGCTTTTGCACACCGGGTTTTATGATGAGCCTGTTTGCGCTGTACCAGCGCACGGTGGTGCAAGGCCAGGCCGTGGACAAACACAGCGCCATGGAAGCCTTGTCGGGCAACCTGTGCCGCTGCACCGGCTACCGGCCCATTGTGCAAGCCGCTTGCAGCTTGAGCGCCGAGCCTGCGCAAGCCCTGGATGAAAAACCCATCGTGACGGCACTGCAAAAGTTGGCCGCCACCGAAAAGCCAGGTGGCAACTACCTGCGCCCCAGCACCCTGAGCGCTTTGCTGCAAGCCCGTGCGCGCCAGCCCCAAGCGCAATTGATCGCCGGGGCCACCGACGCCGGGCTGTGGATCACCCAGGGCTTGCGTCGCCTGCCGCAGATCATCGACCTCACCCGCGTGGCCGAGCTGCGCCGTGTAGAGCATTACCCGCAGCACATCGCCATCGGTGCGGCAGTAAATTTGCAAGACGCCTTTGAAGCGCTGGCCGCAGACCGCCCGGTGATCGCGCCGTTTGGCGAGCGATTTGCGGGCTGGCCGGTGCGCCAGTCGGGCACGCTGGGCGGCAACGTGGCCAACGGCTCGCCGATTGGCGACAGCATGCCGCTGCTGATGGCGCTGGGTGCGCAGGTGGTGCTGATGGCCTGGCGCAAAGTTCGAGGAAGAAATCAAGCCGTGCACCGCCATGTGCCACTGGACCAGTTTTACACCGGCTACCGACAAAGTCTGCTGGCTCCGGACGAGGTGCTGGCCTGGATCGTGGTGCCCAAGCCCAAAGCAGGCGAATGGCTGGGGGCCTACAAAGTGTCCAAGCGGCAGGAGGACGACATCTCGGCGGTGTGTCTAGCGATTCAGCTGCAACTCGACGGGGGTCATATCAGCGCGGTGCGCATCGGCGCGGGCGGTGTGGCGGCCACGCCTGTGCGGGCCGTGCAAACAGAAGCGGCCCTGATCGGCCAGGTGTGGAACGAAGCCACTTTGAAGAAAGCCCAAACGACCATCCAACAGGAGTTTTCGCCGCTGAGCGACTTGCGCGCCAGCGCCGATTACCGCCGTCAAATACTCGGCCAGCTGCTGCACCGCGCCTGGCTGGAGAGCACTGGCCACAGCCGCGTGCGACTTGAGGAACTGGCATGAGCAGCACAACGCATACCGACAGCAGCACCCACCGCTTTCACGAAAGCGCCAGCGCACAAGTGCAAGGCCGCGCCAGCTACATCGACGACCTGCCGCTGGTCGAAGGCACGCTGCACGCCGCGCCGCTGATGAGCCCGGTGGCCAATGCCCGGCTGATCGACATGGACCTGAGTGCCACGCTCGCCGCACCCGGCGTTTTCGGGGTGGTCACCGCGCAAGACATCCCGGGTGATCCGATGCTGGCCACCTTTGTACACGACGAGCCCATCTTTGCCGGACCACAGCTCATGCACGTGGGTCAGGTGATGGGCTTGGTGATGGGCCACAGCCACACGCAAGCGCGACAGGCCGCACGCCTGATGCAATTACAAACGAAGAACGGCACGCCCTTGCTGCACGCCCGCGATGCGCTGCAAGCGGGCAGCTTTGTGCTGCCCCAAGTCACGGTGCAACGAGGTGACGCCGCCGCAGCCTTGAGCGCCGCTCCGCACCAATTGCAAGGCTCGCTGGAGATCGGCGGGCAAGAACACTTTTATCTGGAAAGCCAGATCGCCTACGCCATTCCGCAAGAGAACGGTCTCTGGCTGATCCACAGCGGCACACAGCACCCCGGCGAGGTGCAGCATTGGGTGGCGCATGCGCTGCACATCCCGCTGTCGCATGTGCGGGTGGTGTGCCGGCGCATGGGCGGCGGCTTTGGCGGCAAAGAAACCCAGGCCGGGCACCTGGCCGTGTGGGCCGCGCTGGCCGCGCACAAGTTTGGTCGGCCGGTCAAGATGCGGCTGGACCGGGGCGACGACATCCTGATCACCGGCAAACGCCACCCTTTCAGCCACGACTGGCAAGTGGGCTTTGATGCAGCTGGCCGCGTGCTGGGCCTCGATTCGGTGCAGCTGGTCCACTGCGGGCACAGCGCCGACCTGAGCGGCCCGGTGGCCGACCGGGCGATTTTTCACACCGACAACGCTTATTTTTTAAGCGACCTGCACATCACTTCGCACCGCTGCAAAACCCACACCCAAAGCCACACCGCGTTTCGCGGCTTTGGTGGGCCGCAGGGCGTGCTGCTCATCGAGACCATCATGGGCGACATCGCCCGCCACCTCGGCGTGGACGCGCTCGATGTGCGACTGGCCAACCTTTACGGTGTGGGGGAGCGCGACACCACGCCCTACAGCATGAAGGTCGAAGACAACATCCTGCACCCGCTGATGACGCAGCTGGCCGAGCGCTGCGATTACCGCGCACGCCGCCAAGCCATCAGCGACTGGAACGACCAGCACACGGTCATCAAAAAAGGCCTGGCGCTCACGCCGGTCAAGTTCGGCATCAGCTTCACCGCCACGCAGTTCAACCAAGCGGGTGCGGTGGTCTCGGTTTACACCGATGGCAGCGTGCGCGTGAACCACGGCGGCACCGAAATGGGCCAGGGCCTGCACACCAAGGTGTGTGGCTTGGTTGCGCGTGTATTGGGCCTGCCCGCAGGCCAAGTGCAGGCCAGCGCCAGCGACACCGACCAAGTGGCCAACGCCAGCGCCACGGCGGCCTCCAGCGGCACCGACCTGAACGGCCGCGCCGCCGAAAACGCCGCGCTGCAGGTGCGCCAGAACATCGCGGGCTGTATCGCCAAAGCCGATGCTTGCTCGGCAGACGACGTGCGTTTTGAAGGCGGCCAAGTCATCAGCCCCAAGCACCAGCGCAGCTTCACCGAAGCCGTGCAATACGCCTACGGCCAGCGCGTGCAACTGTGGAGCGACGGCTTTCACGCCACGCCCAAAATCCACTACGACCGCACCACCTTGAGCGGGCGGCCGTTTTTTTACTTCGCCTACGGCGCGGCCTGCAGCGAAGTGGCCATCGACACGCTCACGGGCGAGTACCGCGTGCTGCGCACCGACATCCTGCACGACGTGGGGCATTCGCTGCACCCCGAGATCGACATCGGCCAGATTGAAGGTGGCTTCGCTCAAGGCCTGGGCTGGCTCACCACCGAAGAGCTGGTCTGGAACGCCAAGGGCGAATTGCTGACCAAGGGCGCAAGCACCTACAAAATCCCGACTGCCGCCGACATGCCCGCGCAGCTGAACATCGACCTGTGGCACGAGGCCAACCGCGAGGACACGGTGGGCGGCAGCAAAGCTGTGGGCGAGCCCCCCTTCATGCTGGCCATCAGCGTGTTCGAAGCCCTGCGCGACGCCATCGGTGCCACCCGCCCCGGCAGCACCCCGATTAGACTGGACACCCCTGCCACACCCGAGCGCGTGCTGAACGCTATCCTTGCCCCTTGATCTTTTGGAGATTGAGCGAAAGATCAAAGACGCGTCTCCATGTAGGAGCCCACCCCGTGGACGATGGGCGAGGTACACGCCCCAAAAACCATCGCCCACAGGGTGGGCTCCTACAGGTTCATCGCAGTCAAATCCCCATTCATTTTTGCAAACCGTTTTTTACCTGTTTTGATCAAGCCCCTAGCCATGCAACATCCCCCCCACTCGACCGAACGCCAAGGCTGGCGCGCTGGCCTGCTGTGGTTTCCTGACCCGCTCAGTCCCCACGCCCAGCACGAAACCGATGGCCTGCTGGTCACCGCCCGTGACGCCGATGGCATCGTGCGCATCCAGGCCATAGGCCCCTACCGCGAACTCGCCCCGCACTACCCTGATCTGCCCGTGACGCACTGGCCCGGCCTGTGCATTGCACCTGGCTTTGTCGATCTGCATGTCCAT
>JBIKQY010000235.1:0-4658 GCA_044349465.1 Limnohabitans sp.
CACCCGGCCATCGGCGGTGCGGGGAATCAGCACCGCTTCGCGAAGCGGCAAACACGCCCGTGTGACCACCAGGTGCACGCCCTGACTGGCGGTGACCAAAGCCTTGAGCTGTGGCCCTCCGGTTTCGGGTGGCAAGGCCATCCGGCGCAGTTCGTCCACCCAGACCCCCGCCGCGTTGACCACGCAGCGAGCCTGCACTGTGCGCGATGTGCCCCGCCGCGCATCGAGCAAGCGTACTTGCCAACCGTCGGGTGTGGGGCTCAGGGCCGTGACGCGGGTGTGGTTGTGCACGCGAGCACCTGCGCCCTGCGCGGTCTGGGCCAAGGCCAGCGCCAAACGGGCATCTTCAAACTGGCCATCCCAATAACGCATGCCCGCCACCGCGCGCCCGACCAGCCCCGCCAGGCCCGGAAATCCCCGGGTCAGCGCCTGACGCGACACAGCCACGGTATCGCCCAAGCTCAAACGCCCCGCCAGCCACTGGTACAGCTTCAGGCCCACGCCCGTGAAGGCCCAGTTCAACCAACCGGCGGCAGGCACCACAAAGGACAGCGGCTGCGCCAAATGCGGTGCCAAAGCCAGCACGGTGGCGCGTTCGCGCAAGGCCTCGCGCACCAGGCGCAAACGCCCTTGTGCCAAATAACGCACCCCGCCGTGCAGCAGCTTGGTCGAACGCGACGAGGTGCCACTGGCAAAGTCGCGGGCCTCAACCAGCACGACGCTGCGCCCCTCCAGCGCGGCTTGCAAAGCCACCCCCAAACCGGTGGCCCCACCGCCCACCACCAGCAGATCACACCGCTCTGCCGCTTCGTCTTCAGGGTTTAAATGGTTCAAAACAATCCCTCAAACAATCAAAAATACATGATTAAAATGATTCGTTTGTGATTGTATCGATGAAAGCACCGCCTATTCAGCCCAAGGTATCGTCCTGCGTCAAACTCCCACTCCCCACTTGAAAAAAAGCCCCCCATGGCCCTGAACCCCCGACAACTGAGCATCTTGCAAGCCGTGCGCGCGCAAGGCAACGTCAAGACCGAAACCCTTGCCGAGCAATTTGGCATCACCTTGCAAACCGCCAGGCGTGACGTGCAGCGGCTGACCGAAGCGGCCCAGCTCGAACGTTTTCATGGCGGTGTGCGGGCCGTCGACTCGTCAACGCGCAACACCACGTACAGCGAACGCCAGCGCACCCAGTCACAGGCCAAGCAAGCCATTGCGCGCCAAGTGGCCGCCGCCATTCCACACGGGGCCAGCCTGTTCATGAACATCGGCACCACCGTGGAGGCCGTGGCCAGCGAGCTGCTGCACCACCGCGATTTGCGTGTGGTGACCAATAACCTGCATGTGGCCCGTATTTTGGCGGCCAACCCGCAATGCGACGTGGTGGTGGCCGGCGGCACCGTGCGACACGAAGACCTGGGGGTGGTGGGCGAAGCGGCGCTGGGCTTCATCCGGCAGTTCAAGGTGGACATTGGCCTGATCGGCATCAGCGGCATCGACGAAGACGGCACCTTGCGCGACTACGACATGCGCGAAGTCATGGTCGCCCGCGCCATCGTGGCGCAATCGCGCCAGGTCTGGCTGGTGGCCGACCACAGCAAATTCGGCCGCCCCGCCATGATCGAGATGGCCCCACTCAATGCGGTGCACACCCTGTTCACCGACTTGCCGACCGCGCCTGCGCTGGCGCAGCTCATGAGCGATCAGGGGGTGCGGTGCGTTGTGGCGCAAATGGGGGCCAACAAGGCGGATGCACAAGACACCCTCTGAGGCCACAACAGCGCCCGCGTCATCATCACTCTGACCTCGCGGGACTACGAAAGCAACGGCGTAGGCGGCTTGGCAGGCTGCACCTTTTTGGCCCAAGCCGGTGGCCGCGCCACCTGCCAATGCCAGACGCCTTGACGCCAACGGGCCACCAGCTTGGGGCCAGAAATGCCATGTCGGCCCACGCCCGAGGTGTCGTAGAGCAAAGCCAAATCGGCCAAGGGAATGGCATCTTGTAAATTGTGCAAAGTCCGGGGGTAACGCGCCAAAATGCGCTCGGACGGCACATCGTGGCCGCCCTCGGCCACACGCTGCGCCACCCGGCCCAGCAACTGACGCGGGTCATTCACACACACCACCAACAGCACCACGGCAAAACCCGCCGCTCGCGCATCCCGCATCAAAGCCAATTTGGACGGGTGCGAAAACACCGTCTCACTCACAAACGACTGGCCCTGCGCCAGACAAGCTGCGCGACGCCCATCGGCCCAAGCCCGGGCTTGGGCAGAACGCAGTTCGGGATCGGTGATGTGCTGCAGGGCATGGGCTTCGTGCAGGTCCGCATTCACAAATTCGGCATCGGCCGGCAGCAAGCCCGAGGCAACGGCGGAGCGGTAAAGCGTGGATTTGCCGGCACCATTGGGGCCAGCGAGCAAAAAGAAAACGGGTTTCAAAAACGGCAATCGCTCAAGCGACTCCAGAAAATGGACAGCCCCGCACTCATTGTTGACCGCCCTCTTTGGCCTGGTAAGGCAGGTCTGATTCAAAGTGAAGACTCATGCTGGCTTGTCCTTTGGTACGGGCAACAACTCGACCATGCGGTCAAAGTCCGACTCGAAGCGTGCATCCTCCAGCACGCGGTACTTGGCAAACTCGCCCTCGGCGTGTTGCTTTGCCAACTCGGCCGTCACTTGCCCGGCGCTTTGCAAAATTTCGCGGTCGTTCAGGCTCAAAAAGCCTTCGAGCTTTTCAATCCAGGCTTGCATGGTCATGGCTAAGCGGCGAGCCGCCTGGCCCTCGGCAAACACCAGGTATTGCTCGGTCAAGTTGTTCAGGGCACGCAACTCGTCTTCGTTCAGGTAGTTTTTGGCCACCACCACATCGCTTTTGCGAATGCGCTCGCCCGGCCAATTGGTCATGCCCATGTGGGGCTTGGCGCTGTCGGCCCGCAGCTTGACCAGCTCGGCCGCCGTGTGGCCATGAATGGCGTAATGCACCTTGTTCTGTACCGTCGCAAAAAAGGCCTGTGTCAGCTCGGCGCTGGCGTCATAGTCCACGCTGGTGGCGTAAATGTCGGTGATCTTTTGGTAAAACCGGCGCTCGCTGGTGCGAATGTCTTGCAGGCGGCGGGTCAGCTCGTCGAAATAGTCGCGCCCTTGGCCGGGATTTTTCAGGCGCTCATCGTCCAGCAAAAAGCCCTTGACGATGAACTCTTTGAGCTGTGCAGTGGCCCACTGCCGGAAACGCACACCCGCCTGGCTGCGCACCCGGTAGCCTAGGGCCAGCACCATGTCGAGGTTGTAGTGCGCCACCTCGTAGTTTTTGCCGTCAGCGGCAGTTGTTCGGAGAAACCGAACAACTGAATCCTCTTGCAATTCACCATCCTCAAAGATGTGCTTGATGTGCTCGCTGATCGTGCCCTTGGCCTTGCCAAACAACTCGGTCAGCTGCTTTTGCGACAGCCAAAGGGTTTCGTTTTCCAGCACCACCGAGATTTGGGTTTTGCCCCCCTCGGTCTGGTAAATCAAAAACTCGCTCATCAAAGGCTCCTGTAGCCATGCTCGGCGACTGAAGGGGTTGCACTTGAACGCACCTTAAGCGGCATTCACAACCTGACGGCGGTTGCTTTGCACCGTCTGTCGCACGGCCTGGGCCAGGCGGCCGGTGCTTTCGGCGGCTACAAAATCCGCCTCAATGGCGTCCAGCGGGTCGGCCGCAGACACCGATATCGTCTGACGCACATCGTAGAGCGCGATGGCTTCTCGGGCCTCAGAGATGGTCAAGCCAGAAGCCTCGGCAATGCGCCCCAGCGTGGCCCAATACTCGATCTGCCCTGCCACCGAGCGGCGCATGGGTGTGGCCGCTTCGCGGGCCTGGGTGACCAAACCAGCAGGCAATTTGACGGATGAGAAAGAAGAAGGTGATGCAGACATGAGACGCTCCTTTATGGCGCATTTTGCGCCAAAACGGACTCATCTGGCAATCTGGCGTGAATAAATCCCCATCGACGCAGGAAAAACACCTGCATCCATCCACACCACCCGTGCCCAAGGCTGTGGATAAGACCCGGGACAAGTGCGCCAAAGCGCATGGCGGTTGGGCTGGCGGGGTGCGCTTAAATAACAGGCAACATCAGGAGGTATCCCTCATGGATACTCTCGAAAAGCCAAACACAAAAAATCACCTCTTTGCGCGTGGGGGCAACCCCGTATGCTGCGTCAGCAACTGCCCCTTCTTTGGCTGCCCCAAGCGCTTGGGCGCAGTCGACAAGGCAACCGATGACTTCTCCCCCGCCCCGGTGCTGTTTTTGCGCCGGGCGCTTTTGTAGCCGTCTTCGGCCAGCGGCTGCCAGTTCGGAATCAAGTGGTGTTTGCCGTTGCCGATCAAATCGGCCCGGCCCATGGCCTTGAGCGCTTCGCGCAGCAGCGGCCAGTTGTTGGCGTCGTGGTAGCGCAAAAACGCTTTGTGCAGGCGGCGGCGTTTGTCGCCTTTGACCACGTCCACTTTTTCGCTGTCGCGGGTGATTTTGCGCAGCGGGTTGCGGGTGGAGTGGTACATGGCCGTGGCAGTGGCCATGGGGCTGGGGTAGAAGGTTTGCACCTGGTCGGCCCGAAAGCCGTTCTTTTTCAGCCAAACCGCCAGGTTCATCATGTCTTCGTCGCTGGTGCCTG
>JBIKQY010000025.1:0-15327 GCA_044349465.1 Limnohabitans sp.
ATGCTGATCAATCAGCGTATGTTCATGTGCGGCGAGTGCATGCCAGCAAAGTCTGCGTAAGGTCATGGCCCGCAACTGAATGCACCCTCAACTGTTCCCGCCGACCGCGATTTGACCAGCTTGTGGGCTTGGTGCCGATCTTGATGTGACCAGACCGTTCATTGGGCACGCGCTGGTCAAACTGAAATCGGCGGCGCCCTTGATCAAATGGTCATCGGCGTCAACAATCTCCCCAGGTGACATCTGCAGACAGTGACATCTGCCGACACCATTTTCAAACTCATTGACACATTTCTTTCATGGCTATACATTGAATCAACAAATAGCTAGGAGTAACCCGACATGAACAACTCGATCGTCACACGCCGTACCGCTCTGGCAATTGGGGGGGCGGGCATTCTGTCCTGCACAATCGGCGACCTCCATGCACAGACGCCACGCCGCATGACCTATGTGACGCCCTTTTCACACATCCTCGCCTTTGCCGATGTGCTGCATGCCAAAGGCGGCGGCTATTTTGAGCGTGAGGGCCTTGATGTCACAGTCGAGCAGGGGCGGGGCTCGGCGATGGCAGTGCAGCAGGTACTCGGAGGTGGCGCGCTGCTGTCACGCACTGGTGTAGGTGACCATATCCGCGCCTCCTCACGCCCCGGTGGCAGTGATTTGGTGGCCGTTGGCACGATCAGCCAAGGCTCTCCCTTCTATGTGATTAGCTCCGTCGCAAAGCCAATTCGCACGCCGGAGGAGATGGCAGGTAAAACCATCGGTGTTCTCTCCGTCGGTGGCGCTACCGAGATCGCGCTCGATGTCATGCTGCGGGCACGCGGTGTTGATCGCACTCGCGTAGCGCGCCAGACTGCGCCGAACTCTCCAGCTGGGCTGCAGCTGATCGAACAAGGGCGGATCGATGCCTATATCGTCTCAGCAGGTGTACCCGTCGCGTTGCAGGCCACGAATACGCCGCATGTTTCCTGGAATACCGACACGGTCGCGCCCATCCCGGGTCAGTGCTACATCGCTCGACGCACCACGCTGGCACAGAATGGTGACGTGGTGGTGCGTTTCCTGCGTGCGATCAAGCGTTCGCTGGACGACATGCTTGCGGATACGACCTTGACGAAAACACTCACCAATCTGAAAGGTTTCGAGATTGCGGAGATGGGTAATGCGACCCTGGCCCCGTTGATCCTGCGCAATGAGATGCAGTTCTGGTTGACGTCCGGCCGCGATAACCTGCTGCGCAACGTGCCCGAGCATTGGCAGCGTGGCTACGACCTGATGGCCGCTGCGGGCTTCGCGCCCACGGGCGTTCGCGCAGATACCTTGTTCACGAACGAATACGTGGACCGCGCGCGCGCATGATGCGGTTTCATCGAGCTGAAGCAGCGCTGTTGCTGGTGGATTACCAGCGAGGCTTTCTACATCCGCAAGGATTCGTTGCGGCGCAGGGGCGTGATGTCACGCCGTGCGCCGAGGCTGCGCGCCAGGGCTTCGCGTTGGCCCGCGCGGCGCGCGCCGCAGGCATGCTTGTGATCTGGACGCGCCATGTGCTGCGTGCGGACCACGCCGATGGTGGGTTGCTCACCACCGAGTTGCGCCCACACCTGGGTGAAATCGGCGCGCTGGCCTGCGGTAGCGCTGACATAGAGATCCCACCGGAAGCCGGTGTTTCGCCTGAGGACGTGGTAATCGACAAGCCGCGCTATTCGGCCTTCTTCGGCACCTGTCTCGACATGCAGTTGGGTGCGCGCGGCATCCGCTCGCTCATGGTGGGGGGCGTGACGACTTCGATGTGTGTCGAAACCACCGTGCGCGATGCAGCGCAGCGCGATATCCGCACATTCGTTGTGCGCGATGCGGTGGCAGATTTCGATCTCGCTCGGCATGAGGCTTCTCTTTCTGCCATGAAGTTCGGCTTTGCGAGGATCATTGACGCTAACCAAGCCGCGCAGGCCATCAATACTGGCGAAGCGGTGTTTCATAATGGCTGAGTCAGCGCATACCGCCATCCGCTTTCGAGACGTTGAGAAATGGTATGGAACGCGTGACGATCCGGTGTACGCGCTGGCTTCGACAGACCTCTCGGTGGCGCAGGCCGAGCTCGTCGTGTTGCTGGGTCCCTCAGGCTGTGGCAAGACGACGATGCTGCGAATGATCGGCGGACTCATCTCGCCCACTTCTGGCGAGATCGAGATCGAGGGGCTGAACCTGTGGCACAGCGGTCAGCGGCAAGCTCCAGCGCTGGCCGATCTTGGAATGGTGTTCCAGGAAGCCCATTTGTTTCCCTGGCTCAGCATTGAGGAAAACATTGCCCTGCCGCTAGAGCTCAAGGGCGTACCAAAGAGCACAAGGATGGATCGCGCGCGCGCATTGGCCAAACTCGTGGGCATCGAAGGGTTTGAGAAACGCTGGCCGCGTGAACTCTCGGGTGGCATGCGTCAGCGCGCTGCCATCGCTCGGGCGCTTTCTTACGATCCGCGCATCCTGCTGATGGATGAACCATTTGGTGCGCTTGATGCCATGACGCGCGAGTCGATGAACCTCGAGTTGCAGCGCATCTGGCTCGCGACGCGCAAGACCATCGTGCTGGTCACGCATTCCATCTCCGAGGCGGTTTTTCTTGGCGATCGCATACTGCTGCTTTCACCTCGCCCCGGGCGGATAGACATGGAAGTGCATGTGCCCTTTGCACGCCCGCGCGAGCCCGACTTGCAGTCTACGCCGGAGTTCCAGGAAATCGTGCGGCAGCTTCGCCAACGACTGAACCAGATCAGCTAGCGATGAACAACGAACCCCGCCCCACCGTGCCGAAAGCTCCCCCGGCTCCAGCCCAATTCACCCATCGCCGATTCACCCGTGAGGGCGCGCTGCCCTGGATCACAACGCCCATCCTGCTCGTCCTTTTGTTACTGATCTGGGAGTTTTATGTGCGCGCAGCAGGCGTCTCGCCAATGATCCTGCCACGGCCGGGTGCCGTGGCGAAGGCCTGGTTAGGATTGCTGCAGGACCCGCGCGCCTGGCACCATACTTGGATGACGGTTTACGCCACTCTCACAGGGTTCGCCTACGCCACCGTGATCGGCGTGGGGCTGGGCGTGCTGATCGCTCGGGTGCGCTGGCTGGAACTCACGCTCAACCCTTTCATCGTCGCCACGCAGGTAATCCCGAAAGTGGCGCTGGTGCCGCTGTTTGTGTTGTGGTTTGGCTTTGGCATCACGTCGAAGGTAATCGTTGCCTGCGTGCTTGCCTTCTTCCCCATCCTGACCAACACCGCTATGGGTGTCAAATCCATCGATGAGGGACACCGCGATGTGATGGTGTCCTTGAATGCCACCCGCTGGCAGGTGTTCCGCCGACTGGAATTGCCCTCGGCATTGCCCTACATGCTCACAGGGCTCGAAATCGGGATCGTTCTGGCCATCATCGGGGCTATCGTGGGCGAGTATCTCGGTGGGAACGCAGGGCTCGGTCATTTGCTGATCGCGAGACTCAACGCCTTCGAGACCGACCAGATGTTCGCCGTGCTGATCCACATGTCGATGCTGGGTTTCTTGTTCTACTTTGCGATCGGGGCTCTCAGGAAGCTTTTGGTGCCTTGGCACGCTTCGGCGAGACTGCAGGTATGAGTAACAGCGAGATCCTAGACAGCGTCGGGACTTTTCTCCGACGCAATCTGCCTCCTGATGAAATCAAGCGCCGCGATGCGGGCCACATCCCACCTTATGACCTGATGCCCGGCATGGGCGCGCTCGGCCTTTTTGCGCTCGCCGTGCCCGAGGTCGATGACGGGCTAGGTGCAACCTGGAACACGATAGCGCAAGTGCAGCTCAAGCTCGGGCAGCACGCCTACATGGTCGCATCGATCTTCAACCGCGTCGTTGGTTTCGGGCTGATGTCGGTGTTGAATTATGGCAGCGCCGCCCAGCGCCGCATGCTCGTTCCGGCGCTGATGTCTGGCGAGGCCTTCTGCGCCCTGGCGCTTTCAGAACCGCAGGCGGGCAGCGATGCGGCTGCGATCAGCACGCGTGCGGTTCGCAGCGGTGATGGCTGGCGCATCAACGGCCGAAAGAGCTGGATCAGCGATGCGCGCCAAGCGCGCTGGTTGATCCTGCCCGCACGCACAGGGCCGGCGCATGAGGGCCATCGTGGCATTTCACTTTTCCTAGTGCCGACCGATAGCCCCGGCATCACGATGACGCTACTGCCCAAGATCGGCAACAACTGCATGCCGAGCTTCGACATTGGTCTGCAGGATGTCGACATACCCGCACATGCACTTCTCGGCGAAGAGGGTCGTGGCTTTGCACAGCTGATGTCCACGCTGCATTATTCACGCGCCTCGATGGCCGCCACGGTGACCGGGGCGGCCGAGTCAGCGTTTCAGATTGCGCTGAGCCACGCGCGAGAACGCATCCAATTTAACCGCCCAATTGGGCAGAACCAGGCCATCGCTCATCGCTTAGCCGACATGCGCATGCGCGTCGATACGTCGCGGCTGATGGTGCTGCATCTGGCCGAGTTGATCGACCAGGGCGCGCCGTGCCGGCGTGAGGCTGCGCAGGCCAAAATTATCGCAACAGAAACGCTGCGCGACATCACCGATGCCGGAATGCAGATCCTAGCCAGCGCGGGCTACTCGGCCGAAAGCGACATGCAGCGACTGTGGCGGGATTCGCGGCTATACACCTTCGGCGAGGGTGCGAACGAAGTATTGCGAGATGCCGTCGCGCGTGAACTTCAACTTGAATCGGGAGCAGGCGTATGAAAAAAATTGGTGCTATTGATGCAGTGGTCAACATCTGGACGCCACAGGCCTTGGCGGGTCGGCCTGACCGGACTGGCTTTTACACCTCGAAGATGCGCGTCAAACGTGAAATCTTTGAGGGTATCAGCCTGCAGGACATGATCGCGCGCATGGATGCGGCGGGGATCGAGAAGGCGTTCCTTATCGCCGCCAAAGTCGGCCGTCTGGGTCATCCTGCCTGTTACCACGTCGACTATCGCTTGGTGGCTGACGCAGTGCAGGCACATCCGGATCGCTTCTACGGTCTTGCCGGTCTCGATCCGACGACAGGAATGAAGGGCGTGCGTGAGCTTTCACAAGCAGTCAAAGAGTACGGCTTCATTGGAGCGCACTTCTATCCGCATTGGTTCGAGCTGGCACCAGACCATGCGAAGTGGTACCCCTTCTACGCCAAATGCGTCGAACTCGACGTGCCGGTGCAGTTGCAGGTCGGACAATCGATGATCTACGACCCTTCTTACCCTCTGCGCTCCGTCGGTCGTCCCATAGCTCTCGACGCCGTGGCTTGCGACTTCCCGGAGCTCAAGATCATTGGCATCCATGTCGGCATCCCCTGGACAGAGGAGATGATCGCGATGGCTTGGAAACACAGCAACGTTTTCATCGGCTCCGATGCTCACAGCCCGCGTTACTGGCCAGAATCGTTCAAACACTACATCCGAAGCTACGGACAGGACAAAGTCATCTTTGGCACTGATTTCCCTGTGCTCGATTTTGAACGCACCATGGCAGAGATCGATGAGTTGGGACTGTCGGAAACGGTCCGAACGAAGTTCTTGCGGACCAATGTAGAACGCATCTACAAGCTCAACGGCCAGGCATGAACCTCGCCGACGCACTCGACATCCACGCCAGATCGCGACCGAGTCACCCTGCGCTGGTTGAGGGAGACCAGGTCCTAACGCATGCGCAATTCACGCAACGAGTGCGTCGAATGGCGGCTTGGCTGCAGGGTCTTGCGCTGCCGGCCGGGCAACCGGTGGGCATCTGCTTGCGCGACACAACGCAGCACGTGGTGGCGCTGTTTGCCGTGGCACGGGCCAGTGTCGCTATTCTGCCTATGGATGTGCGTTGGACTGTCCAGGAGCAGTGCAATGTGGCGTCACATTTCGGCGCTTGTCTTGTGCTGATCGAGCCAGACATGGCCCCGTTGCCCGGCTTGCGCTGCACGCAACCTGAGGAATACGATGAGGCGGGCATCGTCTTCGCCTCTGATGAAAAAGCACCGTTCGTGCTGTCGCTTTCTTCTGGTACCACGGGACGGCCCAAGGGGCCACTGATTGAGCATCGGCACTTCTTAGCGCGGTTTCGCACCCATTGGATCAATTTAGGTCTGAATGGACGTGATCGTTTCATCTGTGCCACGCCGCTTTACTTCGGCGGTGGCCGCACGTTTGCAATGTCGGTGCTGTTTTCTGGCGGCACGCTGATTCTTAAGCCGCCGCCTTGCTCGCCGCAAGACCTCATCGCGTGTGTGGCGTCCGAGAAGGGAACCAGTCTTTTCCTCGTGCCCACGCAGTTGCGCCGTCTGCTGGCACTCGATGACGCTGAACTCGTACCACTACAGGGGCTTAATCTGCTGTTTTCCTCGGGCGCGCCGCTGTCGCCTACGGAGCGCGTTGAGATACGTGACAGGCTATGCTCGCGCTTTTTCGAGTACTACGCTTCGACCGAGGGTGGCGGGGTTTCGCTGCTCACGCCCGATGACATCGCCACCCATGGTCAGACGGTGGGTCGCCCCGTCTTCGCAGTAGAAGTCGAAGTGGTGGATGCACAGGACAAACCCTTGCCGCTCGGTGAAATCGGTTTGTTGCGCTATCGCGGACCCGCTTGCGCCACGGCCTATCACTTTGATCCCGAGGCTTCAGCCGAGGCCTTTAGACAGGGATGGTTCTATCCCGGCGACCTCGCTTCCTTGGACGCTGATGGCTTTGTGACGCTGTGTGGACGACAAAAGGACATGATCATCCGCGCAGGCATCAACATTTACCCGTCCGACATCGAGTCTGCGTTGAATGCGCACCCAGCGGTTGCCGAAAGTGCCGCACTGGGCTGGCCTTCACGGGAGTTTGGCGAGGAGATTGCAGCCTTTGTGGTACTGACTGGTGCGTGCGAGCCCGGGGTGCTCCTGGCCCACGCGCGCGAGCTCTTACCGCAGCCGAAATGGCCACGTGCCGTGTTTGTCGTCGATGAGTTGCCACGCAACAGTGGAGGCAAGGTACTCAAGCGCGAACTCTTGCTGCGACTCTCGCCACTGGAGCTTTGAACCTTTTCTACCGACTTGCGGGTCCACTTCGTCGCTGACAACTTTGCCGGCTTACGACAATGACCGCTCTGAAAGCGGACTATGCTAAAAGTTAACCACTGGTAAGAACCGAATCATTGCGGTCGGTTGTACGATTGCCGCATACATAGATGGTCAGCGGTAACGGCCTTGCAAGCTAGCCAGAATAATGAGATCGTCTAAAAGCCACAGATCAACCCAATCCAAACCAAGCTCAGGTTGACTGGCCAGCTGTTCAGAAAACAAACTTTATGAATACAGCAGAGAAATTGACATGCCACTCGCCCTTGAACCCGACTCACACGAACGGCACAGATCCGTTCCCATCAAGGAAACCATCACGCGGATTCCAGGCTACCCACGCAAGCTGGTGATCTTCAAGATTCCAGCTTCCAGCTACTGGTGGGTCAGGTATTACGCAGAAAGCCACATCTTCAAGCGCACCACCAAGACCGAAATCAAGCGTGACGCACTGGAAGCAGCCAAGCGGTTTTATGACGACATCACCATCCGCATAAGGAGTGGTAATTTTGAAGGCCTGCCCATTGAGGTCAACGCGGCAGAGGTTGTGACCTTTGCCAAGGCCACCAAGATGCTGATGGACAGTGAACTGGCTAAGCTCAATCGCAGCCAACTGTCAAAGATCAGTTACGACAACATGCAGCTGCGTTACGACAAACACATCCTGCCCTTTTTCGGCCAAACGGATGTGCTCAGTATCAACTACAAAATGCTGGACGAATTTCTGCAGAAGCTGTCCAACCAAGTACCCAAGTTGAGTGTGAGCACGCTGGGTGCCTACATGGGTCTCACGCGCAAGGTTTTGCAACACGCAGCCAGGCACAGCTTCATTCAACACATTCCTGAGTTTCCCAAGGTGGGCATTGAGGACAAGCCGCGTGGTTGGTTCAATGTGGGCGAGTACAAAGAAATCACCAAGGTGGCCAAAAAACTGGCTGGTAAGAAAGTCGAGTGGCGCGCACACTCAGAGGAGACCAAGGGTTCATACTTTTGCGAGCCTGGTGGCAAGTTAGGACCTGCAGACCGTTTGATCAAGCGTATCGAGATGACCAAGGACTTGGCAGACCTGATCGTGTTCATGGTCAACAGCTACATCCGTCCTACTGACATCCGCAACATGCAGCACAAGCATGTGGAGATCATTCGACGGGAATGGACTTACCTCAGGCTCAGCTTGCCACCCAGCAAGGGGCACACGTTTCCCATCACCACCATGCCATGGGCAGTGAAAGTTTATGAACGCATTAGGCGACGGCAGGTGCTGGAACTGGGCCGTGACATTCACCCCGAGGACCATGTGTTCATGCCCGAAGCAGCATCACGCGACAACGCCATGAAACTGCTGGCAAGGCAGTTTGAGATCGTGCTGGAAGTCACTGGTCTGAAGCTGAGCACTGCCGGTGAAACACGAACTCTGTACAGCCTGCGACACAGCAGCATCATGTTCCGATTGATGTTTGGCCGGACTGTGGACACCTTGACCCTGGCTCGCAATGCTAGGACCAGTCCCGAGATGATTGACCGCTTCTATGCGGCGCCATTGCAAGGTGAGATGAACGTTGGTGAACTGCAGAGCAAGCGGCGGCCTCGGCCTTGGGAATAACGGATTAGAGTTGAAGATAGCTATGCAGCGATTGCGGTCCGTCAGGCTGTGACCATCAATGTCGGCAACCGGCCAGTAGTTGTCATTCGCATGCTCACGCCGGAGGGCAGGTCTTGACTGGTTGTGGTCGCTCGGGATGACCCTTTCTAAATCTCAGTGTACCTTCGCACGGGTACAAGCTGTCACGAGGCGAATCGCTCAAGCTCGGGCACCATATTCAAAACGACACGAAACCTAAGGGCGGCGCACAAACCCTCCACCGGTGCATCGTAATGCTCAGCCTGTCTGATGTAAGCGCAATCGCGGCACGGCCGATTGACGCCGTAATGAGCCTCGGGTTTACCCGTGATCTAACCATCGGCACCGTTAAATGCAACGCCTAGACAAGAAACATGCAAGTTTTGAACAAGATTATGCGCCCCTCCTCGCCGCATCATTGCGGTCGCCAAGATTAAGTTCCGGCCCCGCATCGTCTATCAACCCAGGAGTTCCTCTCATGCCCGCTCTAGTACACCCTAAGCTTCGTGTGGCCGCCGTCCAGGCTGCGCCCGAGTTTCTCGACCTTGACGGTAGTATCAATAAAGGCATCAGTCTGATGGAAAAGGCCGCCGCAGACGGCGTTCGCTTTATCGCCTTTCCTGAAACCTGGATCCCCGGCTATCCCTGGTGGATCTGGTTGGCTGCGCCAGCGCTTGGTATGGCCCATGTGCAGCGGTATTTCGACAATTCCCTCTCCGTGGGCTCGCCCGAGTTCCAGCGCCTGTGCGATGCTGCGCGACGCCTGCACCTGTGGGTGGCATTAGGCTATAGCGAGCGCGATGGCGGCAGCCTCTACATGGGCCAGGCCCTGATCGACGAGAACGGCGAGGTGGTCTACACCCGGCGAAAGTTGCGCCCCACTCACGTGGAACGGTCAGTGTTCGGCGAGGGCGACGGCAGCCACCTGCACGTTGCAACCACCTCGATCGGCCGAGTCGGCATGATGAACTGCTGGGAGCACCTGCAGCCGCTGAGTAAGTACGCCATGTACGCGCAGAACGAGCAGATTCATGTTGCTGCCTGGCCGAGCTTCTCCGTCTATCGCGGCGGTGCGCACGCGCTGGGGTCGGAGGTGAACAACGCGGCCAGCCGCATCTACGCAGTCGAGGGCGGTTGCTTCGTCATTGCCCCCTGCGCCACGGTTTCTGCCAAGATGCATGAAATGCTGTGCACCGACGACCTGCAGCGACAGTTGCTGCTGCAAGGCGGTGGGTTTGCTCGCATCTTCGCACCTGACGGCTCCGAACTGGGCAACCGGCTGGAGGAAACCGAGGAGGGGCTAGTGGTGGCCGACATCGACCTCGGGATGATCGCGTTGGCCAAGGCTGCCGCCGACCCAGCCGGGCACTACGCGCGGCCGGATGTGACCCGGCTACTGCTGAACAAGACACCGGGCACACGCGTGATTGCCAAGGCACCTGAAGAGCCTGGCCTCAAGGAGGTCTCAGAAGTCGAGGCCGACCATTGATTCAGGGGCTGGCCATTGACTTTAAATAGGGGCGTTGTCTAATACGCAGCTAAAGGAGTGCGCTTTCGATGTCGCCCCAGCACAGCCAGTCACTGAGGTCAGTCAAGCCCCTGCTTACCACGCAGGCGGTCGTGCCATGCGACCGGATGGCGTACTGGGTCGACATGATCTGCTCTACCTACGTGCGCTTGGAGTGTGATCCACCGGCCGGAGCACGGCAAGGTTTTCGGGGTTTGATCGAACAACAGTCCCGGCTGCCAGGGATTGACGTAACAGTGGTGCGTTCCTGTGCTCAGATAGTCCGGCGTACCCGCTCTGCCATCGCCAAGGACCCGGAAGACTGCTTCATCATCTCAGCCCAGACCAGAGGCCGCGGACTCATCAGCCAGGATGGCAGGCATGCCGTGCTGCAGGCCGGCGACTTCTGCATATACCACTCGACCCAGCCCTATACCTTGGAGTTCGACCGCGAATTTGAGGAGGTGGTGCTTAAGGTTCCGGGGGATGCACTTCGCGCCCTGGTGCGTGATGCCGAGTCTCTGACCGCCACCTCTGTCACTGGGCGCGGTGTGCCTGGGCGATTGTTCCAAAGCATGCTGCGTACGCTGCGGCAGGAGACGGCACCACTCCCTCCAGCTAGCGCGTCGCTGATTGGCCAAAGCCTGCTGAACACCATCGCTGCAGGCTTGCAGACAATCCGGTCAACAGCCGTGCCGGAGCCCTCGGCCCTTAAGGCTTACCACTTGGAGCGCGTCCGCCGCTGCATCGAGGAAAATCTCGCCGACCCAAACCTTACCATCGAGGGGGTGGCTCATCGGGTTGGGCTTTCCACGGCCCACCTGCATCGGTTGTACGCGGTGGAGCCTTACTCGGCTTCTAAGTATCTCTGGCGCCGCAGGCTGGAGCAATGCAGCCGCGACCTGCTCGATACGGCGCTGGTCGGCCGATCAATCTCCGAAATCGGCTATCGCTGGGGCTTCAATGATGCGGCGCATTTCAGTCGCGCCTTCCGGGAGCATTTCGGCTGCTCGCCGCGACAGTGGCGCAGTTCAGCAGGCAATGCCGACTGACATCGCTCGATGTTTGTGGCCCGGGCGCGCCGACTGAATTCGACCTTCCGTCTCCAGGGCCGTAGACGGGTTGAAACCCGGCAGTCAGCTGGGCTGTCCTCATGACTGCAATTGTTGTGAAGCTGTCGGCCATGCAGATGGGCGGTATTTCTGAAAAGGGTCGGATGCTGCCGGTCAGTCGACCAGTCGTGAGCGACAACAACCAACCTTCAGCAACTGTTGACGCGCAAAGTCTGCCTAAGGCAGTGCTCCCTTGCAGCTGGCAACCGTGCGGCACTCAAAAAAGCCCTGCAGCGCATTGTTTTCAAGCCACGCTGGCATGGGTAGCTGAACACCGCAAAAAACAAACGTAGATTTTTTATCCTACTAAGTTAAGAATGAGTTGATGAGCACCGACCATGAATCCAAGATCGCCGAAGATGGCCTGCGCTACTAGCGCAAAGAAAGCGGCTCACCATTTCCAAATATAGGCAGCATGGCCACCATCAGTTGCTACAAATGCGGTCTGCACAAGCCACGTGCATTGGGCACGTTCAAGAAGTTGATCAATCAACAAATGTTCATGTGCGGCGAGTGCGTTCAGGCAAAGTTCGCGTAAGGCCGTGCTCTACCTGCAAGACGGCATACGCGCGGACAAATTGAGCAAGGAGAAATGCCATGTATCAAAAAATCGTCTTAGCCTACGACGGGTCCATCGAGAGTCAGCAAGCGCTGCTCAACTGCAAGGATCTGTCTCAGTGGGAACATGCCAAAGTTCATTTACTCTCAGTAATGCCCTATGACATAACTGCAATGGGGCATGAATCCGCATTTGTCATTGAAAAAGATTACAAATTTGAAGAGAGTCGCCGCACGATCATTCTCAACGAAGGTGTCAAGCAGTTGAAAGCAACAGGCGTTGAAGCTACGGGCGAATTGCTCAAAGGTGATGCCGTTGATCAAATTGTTGAGTGCGCACAAAGCATTGGTGCAGACTTGATCATGCTAGGTCACAGGCACCGGGATAATTGGCTGGCGCGGTGGTGGGGTGGTTCAGTTCCGAAGTCCTTGATTGAACACTCACCCTGCAGCGTATTGGTGGTGATCATCAAATCAGTTGCCACAGATGCGGTGTGCACCAGCCATGGTCCATGGGCATGTTCATGCGGCTTGCACAAGCCCAAGTCCGTGAGCGCGTTTGACAGTTGATCAATCAACGCTTGTTCATGTGCGGAGACTGCATGCCCACAAAAACTGTGTAAGGCAGCACTCCTTTTCTTAGACAATTCTTTTTGCAATACTTACAGCGCTGTGATTGAGTACCAAAGCCATGAGGGCCGTACGCGTAAGAAGGATCAAGAGTGCCCTTCTTTCATCACTACCAAACTGGAGTGAGAATCTTTTTCACTGTGCCTGCTGCGCCTACAGAAGTGACATGTGGTCCAGGCGACAACATCTCCGAAGCAACATGGTCTGATCCCGATGACCGAGAATTTGCGAGGCAACGCCAACACCAACGTCATTCCTCAAAAGTGATGAAGCGACCAAAGGTCGGATGTCATGCACTCGGATTGGAACCCGCTTTCAATTTTTTCCGAATTGGCGCAAACTGAGTTGGGAATTAGCGGACAGCAGGCGTGGGCTGTTTGCATAAGTGTTCCAAGACTAAGACATTGCCGTAAGCCCCTGCGTCGGAATATTCAGGAGATAAAGATGAACGCATCAACGATTGCACAAAAGTCTTTTGCATCAAGAAAATTGGCACATGATGGCTCTGAGACGGAAAAGACAGAACAACCTGATCCTGTTTTGCAGCATCTAGAAAACTTGCACATTCCGTTGACCAGGGAAAACTATTTAGAAACGGCCTATCCGTTGGGATTGCCTGAAAGTTGGAGTGCAGAAGACGAGGCATCGCTTCCCCATGAAATTCGAAGAATCATCATCTAACAGCAAAACCAAACCATTAGGGTTTGTGGGAGAGTCCCGTCGGCAGCAAAAGAGTCAGCACTTCTTTAGGAGGACCACATGTACAAGAAAATATTATTGGCTTATGACGGCTCAGATGCTGGGCAACAAGCGTTGCTAGATTGCAAGGAAATTGCGCAGATGGAGCCAAGCGAGCTTCATCTCTTGGCTGTGATCTCATTTTCCTTTAGTGGGGCCATGGGTGTGGACATCTCCATAAAGGAAGTTGAAGAACTTGATCATGCTCGGCTCAGTGCGGTGTTGGAACTGGGCATCAAGAAATTAAACGACATGGGTGTCAAGGCCACAGGCACCATCAGACGGGGTGGCCCCGTGGATGAGATAGTGAAGTACGTCCAGGAGCAAAGTATTGAATTGGTGGTCGTGGGTCACAAACACAAAAACAGATGGCTTGAGAGGTGGTGGGGTGGTTCTTTATCAAAGGCCCTGATAGAAGAGTCACCCTGCAGCGTGTTAGTAGTCATCACCCACTAAATGCCCACACAGGCAATTGTGCCAACGGCTTAAGCGCTGCTTTTTTCCCCTGACACTGCCCTGCCCCGGTAAGCGACTGATCACACTGCTGCAAACGAACATGACGAATTAAGGCGCCCAAGTCGCCCACCCGGACAAAACAGTGGTCTGCGTCAGTGGCGACGCATCCGTTCTCATGAACATCCAGGAACTGTCCACCGCTGTACAACACCGCACACCGGTCAAGCTCGTGCTGGCCAACAACGGCTACATGGGCATGGTGCGCCAATGGCAGGAATTGAACCACGGCAACCGCCTGAGCCACAGCTGGAACGCGGCGCTGCCAGATTTCGTGGCCCTTGCGCGCGCATTTGGCTGGGGCGCACGCCGCATAGACCGGCCTGATGAGCTTGAGGACGGCTTGGCTGAATGCATGGCACACAATGGTCCATTTTTTCTCGACGTACGTATCGCTGCGCAAGAGAACTGCTTTCCCATGATGCCCGCCGGTAGAGGTCATCACGAGATCATGCTGGCAGCCGACCGGTGGTACGGAGAGACTGAGACTTGAGCCACCGCAGTCAGCTTCTGGTAGTGAAGCGGTCATCTGGATGGGCGATCACTGAATGACCGCTGGTGACGCTTTGTACTGTTCGGCACTGCCGTTCATGAGTGACTCAGTTCAGCCTTTAAGCGACTTACAAGGGCGAAGGTCTGGAGTGCAGCGTTAAGAGTCTTAGGGACTTAAGCCAGAAATAATTCTGAGGGCCATCCGCTGACGTTGACGATTGTCCGCGATCAAGAAGCACAAAGTGACACCTCGATATGTTTCGGACTAAAGATCGGGAGGGCACGTCGCGAATATGCACGTCACCGATGCTGTCCTCATTCCCCTATTTATCTATTTGCGTTTTCCTATTGCTCATTGCTTGATGTTGAAGTTGTTGAGGGGTAATTTTATATTGCGCCTTAAACACACGATTGAAATGTGGTGTGTCCAGAAAACCCCATTTGCGAGCCAACGCAGCGATTGTAAAATGACGAGAAGCTGGAGTGGTCAGTTCATATTTAATTCTATCGAGTCGTCGTTGTCGTATTTGGTCGCCGACTGTCGATCGTTGACTTTGAAAAACTCTATAAAGCTGACTCAGTGATAGTCCATGCGCCTGCGCTATTTCTATTGCGGAAAGCTGAGGGTTCTGTAAATTTTCGCCTATGTAGCAATTTATTCGTCTAAGTAGCACTTCGTTATAGTTAGGTGTTAGCTCGCAATCAGTTAACTTGTGACCTATGCAAAAGTCTAATATCCCCAGCGTGTGCTCCAAGAGGGGCGTGTCGTGCTCGAATGTTTGGTAACGCGCCTCTTCAGCAATACCCATGAGCAGTCTTGAAGCAATTTGTGCTACGCCTTTTTGTCCGTGAAAAGTCAAGGCTGTAAATGAATCGATGCTCTTGGGACTGAAAGTCAATGCGCTTCTTGGAAACTGAAAAACAGCCATTTCCCAATCGCTTGGAAAGTTAATCGTGTAGGGTTTACGTGTATCCCAAAAAACAAAATCACCCGACCGCAATTGCGCTTGTCTTTCATGTTGATCAATAATCGCAGCGCCCTTCAGT
>JBIKQY010000236.1:0-4646 GCA_044349465.1 Limnohabitans sp.
GCCCCAGTTGACGCCGGTGATGTGGAAGTCTTCTTCGTTGGCACCGCAGATCCAGTCGGCCATCACGGCCACGTCGCGGTCGGCCACCAGGTGCACGGGCTTTTTCAGGTTCAAGGGGCCCAGGTAACCGGGCTTGGTGCCAAAGTGCTCGTCGATCTCGGCCAGCGTTGCAAAACGGAAACCGCCTTCCATGCCGGGCAGCTTGCCGACCTTCACTTCGTTCATGTCGTGGTCACCGCGCAGCAGCAAGAGCCAGACTTGCGATTTGACGATCTCGCCCTGCTCGTTCAGGGTGTCAGTCGCCAGCACAAGCGACTTGACAGTGGTGGACAGCGGCACGTTCAGCAAGGCCGCTACGTCTTCGCAGGTGCTCTTGCCTGGGGTGGGGGTCTTTGTCTGGGTTTGTGTGGCCGCGCCGCGCGGCTGGCTGGGTGCCAGGGCTTCGGCTTTTTCGATGTTGGCGGCGTAGCTGCTGCTGGGGCAATAGACGATGGCGTCTTCGCCGGTGGCGGCGATCACCTGGAACTCTTCGCTCAGGTCGCCGCCAATGGCACCGCTGTCGGCGGCCACGGCGCGGTAGGTCAGGCCAAAGCGGTCAAAAATCTTGCGGTAGGCCCAGGCCATCACCTGGTAGCTGGCCTTGGCACTCGCCACGTCGCGGTCGAAGCTGTAGGCGTCTTTCATGGTGAACTCGCGGCCACGCATCAGGCCAAAACGCGGGCGGCGCTCGTCGCGGAACTTGGTCTGGATTTGGTAGAAGTTTTTGGGCAGCTGTTTGTAGCTGCGCACTTCCTGGCGCACCACGTCGGTCACCACCTCTTCGCTGGTGGGCTGGATCACGAAATCGCGGCCATGGCGGTCCTTGATGCGCAAAAGCTCAGGGCCCATCTTGTCGAAACGGCCCGTCTCTTGCCACAGCTCGGCCGGTTGCACCACGGGCATGGTCATCTCAATCGCTCCGGCGCGGTTCATCTCTTCGCGCACGATGGCTTCGACCTTGCGGATCACCCTTAAACCCATGGGCATGTAGTTGTAAATGCCTGCGCCCAGCTTCTTGATCATGCCTGCGCGGGTCATCAGCTTGTGGCTGACCACTTCCGCGTCTGCTGGGGCTTCTTTGAGGGTGGAGATCAGAAATTGGGAGGCTTTCATCGCGGCAGACTAATTGACAGGGGCATCAGGGAAACATCCAAGAGCAAGCGCTGGTGCGGCGTGCATAATGGACACAATTTAAAAATTTGAGGTTGATTATGCTTGACCGTGAAGGCTTTAGGCCGAACGTCGGCATCATTCTGCTCAACCAGAGAAACCAGGTTTTCTGGGGCAAGCGCATCCGCACCCACAGTTGGCAGTTCCCGCAGGGTGGCATTGACCGGGGTGAAAGCCCTGAACAGGCCATGTTCCGTGAACTACATGAGGAAGTGGGGCTCCAACCGGAGCATGTGCGCATCGTGGCCCGAACCCGCGACTGGTTGCGTTATGAGGTGCCGGACCGCTTCATCCGACGGGATGCACGCGGCTTTTACAAGGGCCAGAAGCAAATCTGGTACCTGCTGCAGATGGTGACGCACGACCACCACCTGAACTTGCGCGCCACCGACCACCCCGAATTTGATGCTTGGCGCTGGAACGACTACTGGGTGCCGCTGGATGTGGTGGTGGAGTTCAAGCGTGGCGTCTACGAAATGGCGCTGACCGAGCTGGCCCGCTACTTGCCCCGTCAGGAGCGACAAAACCGCTATTTGCGTGGCGGCAACCGGGGTCTACGTGATCACGGCATGGACCCCGATCACGGCGAAATGCAGCCCCCCTTGCACATGGAGTTGCCCCCGGGGGCCAGCTTCGACCCCAACCCGCAAGGCTGACCCACTCTTCAGCGCCTGTCTTGAGGCTCACTTGGCTTCAGCGGCTCAGGATCATGTTGTCCCGGTGCACCATCTCGGGCTCGGCTGTGTAACCCAGCAAGGCCTCGTATTCGTGTGAGGGCTTGCGGCACAGCAAGCGAGCTTCAGCGCTGGCGTAGTTGGCCAGCCCCCTGGCAATTTCTGCACCTTGCTCGTCCCGGATGGCAATCACGTCCCCGCGTGAAAAATCCCCAGACACCCCGTTCATGCCTATGGGCAGCAAGCTCTTGCCTTCGGTCAACACCTTGTGGGCTGCACCGGCATCCACGGTGACCGAGCCGCGCAACTGCAGGTGGTCGGCCATCCATTGTTTGCGGGCTTGTTGCTTGGCCGTCTGAGCCACCAGCAAGGTGCCCATGTTGTCACCCTGGCACAGGCGCAGCAAGGCATCGGGCTCGCGGCCCCAGGCGATCACCGTCGATGCACCCGAACCCGCTGCCCGCTTGGCCGCCAAAATTTTGGTGATCATGCCCCCCCGCCCAATACTCGAACCCGCTCCGCCCGCCATGGCTTCCAGGGCCGGGTCTCCGGCACGGGCCTCGTGCACAAAGGTGGCTGAAGGGTCTTTGCGCGGGTCTGCGGTGTACAGGCCTTTTTGGTCGGTCAGGATGACCAGTAAGTCCGCTTCGATCAGGTTGGCCACCAAAGCACCCAAGGTGTCGTTGTCGCCAAACTTGATCTCGTCGTTGACCACCGTGTCGTTTTCGTTGATCACGGGCAGCACGCGGTGCTGCAGCAAAGTGAGCAAGGTCGAGCGGGCATTCAGGTAGCGCTCGCGGTCGGCCAGGTCGGCGTGCGTGAGCAGCACCTGGGCGCTGCCCATGCCGTTCTCGCGCAGTTTGGTTTCGTACATCTGCGCCAGGCCCATCTGGCCCACGGCAGCCGCCGCTTGCAAAGCGGGGACTTCGCTTGGGCGGGTGGTCCAGCCCAGGCGCTTCATGCCTTCTGCAATCGCGCCGCTGGAGACCATGACCACCTCTTTGCCTTGGCTGCTCAGCAGCGCCATTTGACGGCACCACTCGCCAATCGCACCCTCGTCGAGCCCACGCCCTTCGTTCGTCACCAGGCTGGAGCCAACTTTGACGACGATGCGACGAGCATCGCGCAACAGGGTGGAAACGGCGGCTGTGGTCATGCTGAGGGTGTACTGGGCGTGAAGGAAAGAGGGCAAATTTAGGCGCACGCCGCCGAATCAAACATCATCAGACGGCAGCGGCTTGAAACGCGGGTCATCGGCATCCGGCTCTTGCGGCTTGTCCTGCTCGGTGAAGCGGGGGTCAACCTCCACAATGCCCTGCTCAATGATTTGCTGGGCACGGATGTGTTTGTAGATCTCTTTGATCAGGGGCTCGCAGCCTTCGCGGGTCAAGGCCGAGATCTGGAAAACCGGGCCTTTGTAGCGCATGCGCTTGATGAAGTCTTTGACACGGGCTTCGCGCTCCTCGGCGGGCACCATGTCCAGCTTGTTGAGCACCAACCAGCGTGGCTTGTTGTACAAGCCCGGATCGTATTTTTTGAGCTCGGCCACGATGGCTTTGGCTTGCTGAACCGGATCGACGTTCTCGTCAAACGGCGCGAAGTCGACCACATGCAGCAACAAACGGGTGCGCTGCAAATGGCGCAAAAACAGATGACCCAGGCCTGCGCCTTCCGAGGCGCCTTCGATCAGACCCGGCACGTCGGCCACCACAAAGCTTTGCTCAGGACCCACGCGCACCACACCCAAGTTGGGGTGCAAAGTGGTGAAAGGGTAATCAGCGATTTTGGGGCGGGCGTTGGAGACGGCCGCAATGAAGGTGGACTTGCCCGCATTGGGCATGCCCAGCAGGCCCACGTCGGCCAACACCTTCAATTCGAGTTTGAGCTCTTTTTTCTCACCCAACCAGCCGGGTGTTTTCTGGCGCGGGGCACGGTTGATCGCGCTTTTGAAGCGCATGTTGCCAAAACCACCGTCGCCGCCCTTGGCGATCATGATGGTTTCGCCCGGCACCAGCAGTTCGTACAGCACTTCGCCGGTTTCGGCGTCGGTGATGATGGTGCCCACTGGCATTTTGAGGGTGACGTCGTCGCCGGCAGCGCCGAACATGTCAGAGCCCATGCCGTGCTGGCCGCGCTTGGCCTCGTGGCGGCGCGAGTAGCGGTAATCGACCAGGGTGTTCAGGTTGATGTCGGCAAAGGCGAACACATGTCCGCCGCGCCCACCGTCGCCCCCGTTGGGGCCCCCAAACTCTTTGTACTTTTCGTGGCGGAACGAGACGCAGCCGTTCCCGCCGTCACCTGCGGAGATGTCTATATAGGCTTCGTCAACGAACTTCATGGGGTATCCAGTGTAGCGGTGGGCCTGCTGTCAAAAGGTCAGCGGGCCAGAATGCGAAAAGCCCCGTCTTGCGGGGCTCCTCTGCGCCATGGGCGGGACAGGCTTAAACAGCCGGTGTCACGTTGACCATGTGTTTGCTCAGTTCGCCTTTGGTGGAGAACGACACGTGGCCGTCGACCAAGGCAAACAAAGTGTGGTCCTTGCCGATGCCGACGTTGTTGCCTGCATGGAACTTGGTGCCACGTTGACGAACGATGATCGAGCCTGCGCTGATCAGTTCACCACCGAAAGCCTTGACGCCGAGCATTTTTGGCTTGGAATCACGACCGTTGCGCGTAGAGCCGCCGCCTTTTTTCTGTGCCATGACCTATTCTCCTCAGGCAGCGATCGCGCCGATTTGCAGTTCGGTGAACTGCTGGCGGTGA
>JBIKQY010000237.1:0-4642 GCA_044349465.1 Limnohabitans sp.
GTAGCCTTGCTCTTGCAAAAAGAAAATGCCCAGCAACAAAAAAGCGTTGTCTGCCAGCCCACTGAAAAACTGGGCCAGGATCAAAAAAGCAAAGCCCTTAGGCATTCATGAGTTCATCAGGGGCGGGGGCTTGGGTCGGAAGGCCAAAATCCATCAGTTGCGCCAAATCATTGCGCCTGCCCACACCTTGGTAGGCCACACCCAATTCACTCAGGGCTTCCGGGTTGTAAAGGTTTCTGCCGTCCAAAATGAAGGGTTTGCGCATCAGATCCTTCATGGCCTCGAAATCCGGGTTGTGGAAATTTTTCCACTCGGTCAACACCATCAAGGCATCGGCGCCCTCCAAGGCCTGCATGTCTGAAGCCGCCAATTCAAAGCGCTCCAGCAGATGCGGCTCTTGACTCAAATCGGAACGCAAAGCCTGCAGGGCATGTGGGCCCGCCACAGGGTCAAAGGCACTGACCTGCGCACCGCGCAACAACAATTGACGAATCACCACGCGGCTGGGGGCCTCGCGCATGTCATCCGTGTTGGGCTTGAAGGCCAGGCCCCAAACCGCTATTTTTCTGCCTGTCAGGTCAGCTCCCATGTGCTGGGTCAATCGGTCCACCAAAATCATTTTCTGCCGCTCATTGACCAGCTCCGTGGCACTGACCACCGCCATGCTGTGGCCATGGGCCTTGGCAGTGTTGACCAGCGCCTGCGTGTCCTTTGGAAAGCAACTGCCGCCATAGCCACAACCCGCGTACAAAAAGCTGTGGCCAATGCGGCTGTCAGCCCCAATGCCTCGGCGAATGTGGTCCACATCGGCCCCCAGCACATCGGCGAGGTTGGCCATTTCATTCATGAACGAAATGCGAGCAGCCAACATGGCGTTGGCGGCGTACTTGGTCAACTCGGCACTGCGCACATCCATCCACACAGTGCGGGCATGGTGGCGGTTGAAGCTGGCATACAAGTCGCCCATCATGCGGCGGCTGCGGGCATGGTGAAGGCCCTCATCCACACCCACCACAATGCGGTCTGGACGCATGAAATCGTCAATGGCGGCACCCTCTTTGAGGAACTCCGGATTGGACACCACATCAAACAGATCCGGCGACATGCCCCTGTGCACCAGCTCGTGTGAAATGGCAGCACGCACTTTGTCAGCCGTCCCCACCGGCACCGTGGATTTGTTGACCACCAACTTGAAGCCCTTCAGGTGCCGCCCAACGGTGGCCGCCACAGCCAGGACGTGCCCCAAGTCGGCCGAACCATCTTCGGCCGGTGGCGTGCCCACGGCGATGAACAGGATGTCGCCATGCTCCACCGCCTCACAGGCATCGCTGGTAAAGCGAATTCGTCCATCGGCCCGATTGCGCGTGAGCAATTCTTTGAGGCCTGGCTCGTAAATCGGCACATCGCCTTCTTGCAAGGCACGGATTTTTTCTTCATCCTTGTCCAAGCACACCACTTTGAAACCCAGGTCTGACAAGCATGCGCCTGTGACCAAACCGACGTAACCCGAACCGATGACTGTGACACGCATGGCAAACCTCCAAGTTTGCTTTGCATGTTCCACCTCATCTGTGAATTCAGCGTGTCATTTCCATGAAGAAATCACGACAAGGCTGGCGTGTCTTTGGGGTGAATTCAAAAACCGGATTTTTCTGAATGCCCATCGATCCAAGGCTCAGCCCAAATCGACCACCACTCGGCTTTGTGGAAAGACCAGCTTGAAAGTAGAGCCCTGCCCCACCACACTTTCAATGCGCAACTCGCCGCCGTGGCGTTGCATGACGTGCTTGGTGATGGCAAGGCCCAAGCCCGTGCCGCCGGTTTCTCTGGAACGGCTGCGGTCCACCCGGTAAAAGCGCTCGGCCAAACGCGGCAAATGCTCGGCCGCTATGCCCGGACCTGAGTCCTTGACGGTGAACATCAAAACCTCGGGCGTGCTGGACCAGTGGATCTGGATGCGCCCACCCAAAGGGGTGTACCGAATCGCATTGCTGACCAAATTGGAGACAGCGCTCAACAACTCCGAGCGCGACCCCGTCAAATACACATCGGGCACAGGCGAGAATTCCAATTGGTGAACGGGCCCCTCGCCTTTGTTGGCCATCCATTCCGAGAAGGCCTGCCCTTCAGTGGTCACTTGCAGCATCAAGGCTGCCAGAGAGACTTTTTCCTGTGTGCTGGGCAATTGGCTGCCTTCGAGTTGCGACAACATCAGCAAATCTGCTACCAGGGACTGCATGCGGTCCGATTGCGCCGACATGAGTTGCAGGTAATGCTGAGAGGCCTGGGCATCCATCGGAATGGACTGCAGGGTTTCCACAAAGCCGCTGAGTACCGTCAACGGCGTGCGGATTTCATGCGACACGTTGGCCACAAAATCGCGACGCATTGCATCGGCCTGAGCAACTGCCGTGATGTCACGGCTCAAAAGCAGCGAACGTCCTTCCCCATAGGCATGCAATTGCACCGACAGTTTTTGACGGTTCAGGGCCGAACTGGCGCGGCCTTCAATGACCACCTCTGAGACGTGATCGGTCTGCGCAAAATACCGGGCAAAGACCGGATCGCGCACCAAGTGAACGATGTGTTGCAGGCGGTCCCTTTGTGCATCCAAACCCAGATGCGCCGCAGCCGTGTCGTTGCACCATTCGATGCGGGCTTGCTCGTCCAGCAAGATCACGCCATTGGGCGAGGCTTGAATGGCCTGCAAAAAATCCTGCAGCTGTTTTTGGTGCACAGTGGCCAGCTTTTCTTGCTGCCGCAGCATGCGCTGCACACGCTCAGCGATCTCCCGCCAAACACCCTGCCAAGGCGGGTCTTGGCGCAAAACCGGTGCACTCAGCCAGCGCTCAAGCCGGTCCAACTTCCACTGTAGTGTGGCACCATAAATGAACACAGCGATGAGTGCGCCCAGGACAGCCCCAATGGCTCCACCCAGAAACCAACCGGGCGTCCCCGCTAAGCCCACCAAAAAGAGCATTTCGAGAAGCGAAAAAAACATGCAAAACCTGGCGTCAAACGGAGGGATTGGGCGTAAAACGGTAGCCTGCGCCACGCACAGTCTCGATCATGTTGCCCGCCTCGCCCAGCGACTCGCGCAGGCGTTTGACGTGCACATCGACCGTGCGCTCTTCAATGTAGACGTGGTCGCCCCAAACCTTGTCGAGCAAAGACCCCCGGCTGTGCACACGTTCAGGGTGGCGCATCAGGTATTGCAAGAGTTTGAATTCGGTAGGGCCGACCTTGAGCGGCTTATCGGCCAAATTGACCCGGTGCGTGTCTGCATCGAGTTGCAAGTCGCCCATTTTGACCACGCCCCCCGAAGCCTCAGGCACGCGGCGTCGCAGCACCGCACGGATGCGGGCCAGCAGCTCTCGCGGTGAAAACGGTTTGACGATGTAATCGTCAGCGCCCGCATCCAGCCCGGCCACCCGGTCGGCCTCGTCGCCCCGTGCAGTCAGCATCAGGATGGGCACAGCCTTGGTGCGAGCCGACGCACGCCATTTGCGGGCCAGCGTCAAGCCGCTCTCGCCGGGCAGCATCCAGTCCAGCAAGATCACGTCAGGCAGGATCTCGTCGAGTTCGCGCTGCGCAGTTTCTGCATCGATGGCCCAAACCGGTTGAAAACCGTTGTGTCGCAGATTCACCGCAATCAGCTCGGCAATGGCCGGTTCGTCCTCGACAATCAAGATGCGAGGGATGGTTCTCATTGCACCGCTTTTTCAATCTCAGTCAGCGCGGTGTGACGCACGTCAGCACCTTTGACCACATAAATGACAAACTCGGCAATGTTCTTGGCATGGTCACCAATGCGTTCAATGGCCTTGGCCACAAACAGCAGGTCCAGGCTGGCCGAGATCGTGCGGGGATCTTCCATCATGTAAGTGACCAACTTGCGCACAAAACCGTTGAACTCGGCGTCGATCAAGTCGTCCTCTTTCAAGATGACCAGCGCCGTGTTCACATCCAGGCGGGCGAAGGCATCGAGCGCTTTGCGCAGCAAGCCCGTGGCCAGATCGGCGGCCACCCGCAACTCAGACGATGGCAAATTGCGCGGACTGCCCTGATCCAGGATCAGCTTGACCATGCGGGCGATGCGCTCGGCCTCATCACCGGCACGCTCCAGGTTGCCGGTGATTTTGGAAATCGCCATCAGCAAGCGCAGATCGCGGGCCGTGGGCTGACGGCGTGCAATGATCGACGCCAATTCGGCGTCGATCTCTACTTCCAGAGCGTTGACCTGCTTTTCAGTAGCGACCACCTGGTCGGCCACTTCGGAGCTGAACTGGGCCAGCGCATAAACAGCATGGCGGGTTTGCGATTCGACCAGGCCACCCAGCTCCAGAACGCGGGAAGAAACACCGGTGAGTTCGGCATCGAATTGACTTGAGATGTGCTTGTCCATGTGTGTCTCCTGTTCAGCCGAAACGGCCGGTGATGTAGTCTTCGGTTTCTTGCTTGGCGGGCTTCATGAAGATTTGTTCGGTCTTGCCAAACTCGACCAGCTCGCCCAGATACATGTAAGCCGTGAAGTCGGACACACGCGCAGCTTGCTGCATGTTGTGCGTCACGATGGCCACGGTGTATTCCTTTTTCAACTCGCTCACCAACTCTTCGACCTTGGCGGTCGAGATCGGGTCCA
>JBIKQY010000238.1:0-4632 GCA_044349465.1 Limnohabitans sp.
ATCGGCGCACGGTGCTGGAGTCGGCTTGGGTGAACACATCAAAAATCAGGGCCTGCTTGTCGATCGCGATGCCGATTCCGGTGTCTTTGACGGTGAACTGCAGCCAGACGCCATCGCGGTTCGGTGGGGAAACCATGGTTTTGATGCACAGCAAAATTTCACCTTGCGCCGTGAATTTGATGGCATTGCCCAACAAATTGGTGATCACCTGCTGCAGGCGCAAGGGGTCGCCAATGACCTCGTCGGGCACGTCGCACCCCAAGTCGCAAACCAGCTCGAGCTCTTTTTCACTGGCCCGCAAAGACAGTGTGCGTGTGGCCTGCCGAATCAGGCTGTGCAATGAAAACGGGTGCGGGTCCAGACTGAGCTTTCGCGCTTCGATTTTGGAGAAGTCCAAGATGTCATTGATCACGGCCAACAAAGAGTTCGCCGATGTCGACACCATGTCCAGGTAACTTCTTTGTTCGGCCGTCAAACGGGTCTGCAGGCACAGCTCGGTCATGCCCAAAATGCCGTTCATGGGCGTTCGGATTTCATGGCTCATGTTGGCCAAAAAGTCACTCTTGGAGGCATTGGCCGCTTGCGCTGCGTCGCGCGCCATGGCCAGATCTTTTTCGGCATGAATGCGCGCATCCACAAACTCGTTGAACGCGTGCGTGACCGTTTGGATCTCATGACCGCCCACTTGGGCAATGGGGGCGACGACCTGACCATCTCGCATCCGGGCTGCTGTCTGGTGCATGGCCCGTGCCAGAACATCCAATGGCCGCACCACCCGTGCCACAAAGATCCACAGCAAAGGCACCATCACCAGCAGCAACAGGCCACTGAGGCCCAGCATTTTGCGGTAGAGGTTTTCCACTGGCGCAAAGGCCTCAGCAGAGGGGACCACTGAAGCCACAATCCAGCCCGTGGTCGCCAGTTTTTTGAAGGTGAACAGGCCTTTGAGGCCACGCGTGTTGTAGCCCTCTTGCGTGCCCTCGAAGCCTTTCATGGCATTTTCAAAAGGGACGTTACCGCTGTCTTGGGGAACGGTCTTCAAAATCAACGCAGGGTCCGGGTGCGCAATGCGCAGACGGTCCTGACTGACGAGGTAGTAATAGCCGGTCTCGCCGTTCTTGCGGCTGGCAATCGAGCCCAGCAAATTGGGTTTATTGAGGTTGAGGACTCCCCCCAGGATGCCCACCAACTGACCGTTGGCGTCCTTGATGGGGGCGGCCACAACCACAATGGGTTGTTGTGTGGCCCGCCCCAAAATGGGCGCGGAAATGACAGGCTCGCCGGTCTTGATGACGCCTTGAATGTAGTCCCGGCCTGACATGTCCAGCGTCCTGCGGCCAGGTTTGACCGGCCAGTCGACCAAAAGCACGCCTTTGGCATCGAAGACGTAGAGATCGTCAAACACCGTCAGCAAGGCCTGCTCGTCTTGGACAAATTTTTCCAGGCTGTCCAGCTGCCCCATCGAAGCCATGGGCACATGGCGCGCCACCATGTTCAACATGTTGACGCTGTCTTCCAGTTTTTCATCGAGGTGACTGGCCAGCTCACTCAACTGGCGAAACTCGTGCATTTCGATTCTTTGCACGATGTCTGTGCGCATCACCTGAAACTGCAAGGCAAATTGGGCCAGCAGCAGTGCGATGGCCAGTGCGATGACACTGAGGGACAGTTGTACTTTAAGGCTGAGGTTTTTCATCGATCGTTCAAGCCTGCGGCGTGATCCGGTGTGTTGACTGACTGGCCATGGATTAATTCGACTTCTTGGCTTGCCGCATGACAGCCGGGAGGTTCAGTTGCGCTTGATTCTAGTCTTGTGATATTTTTTATATTCCAAATAACACATATTTACCGATTTATATCCACCAAAGAAATCTTTAAAAAGTCACTGTTCATTCGTTAATTTGCAATGATAAGGGTAAACCCCAGCATCAAATTGACCCCATTCAATTAACATGTTAAATAAATGCAAGCCACCCCATTCATCCACCGCAACCTGCCTCGCCTGCTCTTGCAGGCGCGCGAATCTGTCATGGGACATACCCGGCCCAGCCTGCGTGAGCACGGTCTGTCCGACCAACAGTGGCGCGTGCTGAGGGTGCTGGGCGAACATGCCCATGACAGCGCAGGGGTGGAAACCGGGCGGGTGGCCAAGGAGGCTTTCTTGCTTGGCCCCAGCCTGACGGGTGTGCTCACCCGGATGGAGCGTGACGGTCTGATCGAACGCCAACGCTGCCCGCAAGACGCGCGCAGGACGGTGGTACGCGCAACGGCGCTCGGCCTGGCCAAAGTGCAAGCCTTGTCGCGCAGCATTGAATCCCATTACGCCTGGATGGAGGGGCAACTGGGCAAAACAGTCTTGCAGGATTTGTATGCCCTGCTCGACCAAGTCATCGCATTGGAAGTCGATGGGCCTGTGGCACCCAATGAGCCCACCCACAAAAAGAAAGCTGCACCATGAAACATTGGCAACCTGCGGGCACCGTTTACGGCTGCCTGCTCAATTTTCAGCGCGAATGGGACCTGTGGACCCCGCGCATGGCACAAGACCCGCACAAAGGCCCTCCCAAGGCACCCGTGTTGTATGTCAAATCGGCCAACACCTTCAACCCGAGCGGCACATTGATGCTGCAAGACGGGGTTAAAGAGGTGGACATCGGCGCCACGCTCGGCCTGGTGATGGGTGCCCATGGCGCGCCCGACAGCGCGGTCCTGCTCAACGACTGGTCAGTGCCGCACGACAGTTATTACCGACCGCCCGTCAAGTTCCGTTGCCGCGATGGGTATTTGGGCTGCGGATCGCCCCCGGTGCCTTGGACTGCCTTGGACACCTCCGGATTGAGCATCACAGTGCAGCTCAATGGCCAGCGTGTTCAGACGGTGCAGCTGTCCGAGCTGGTGCGGCCTGTGGCGCGTTTGCTGGCCGACGTGGCCGAGTTCATGACCTTGCAAGCGGGCGATGTGCTGATGCTGGGCACCGATGTGCTGGCCAACGGCCAAAGACCTCGCGCCCGAGCAGGCGACACCGTGTGCCTGACCGCTCCGGGCTTTACGCCCTGGGTTCAAACCGTGCAGGGAGAGGCCGCATGAAACACGCACGCATTGCTTGGTCTGGGTCCATCCAGCAAGCCATCGAATCCGACGGCCAGTTGCTCATCACCCAAGGCCCGCACAAAGGCCATCGCGTGGGCTTTGACGAGGTCGTCTGGCTGCCGCCACTGGCCCCCGTGCCGCAGGCGCGCACCGTCATCGCGCTGGGGCTGAATTACGCCGATCACGCCAAGGAGCTGGCCTTCAAGGCCCCCGAAGAGCCGCTGGCTTTCATGAAGGGTGAGGCGTCGCTGATCGGCCACAAAGCCTTCACGAAGCGCCCCGCTGATGTGAAATACATGCATTACGAATGCGAGCTGGCTGTGGTCATTGGCCGCACCGCACGTCGCGTGAAGAAGGCCGATGCAAACGACTTTGTAGGCGGTTACACCGTGGCCAACGACTACGCGATACGCGACTACCTGGAAAACTGGTACCGCCCCAACCTGCGCGTGAAAAACCGCGACACCTGCACGCCCATCGGCCCCTGGCTGGTCGATGCGGCCGACATCGCCAACCCCATGGCGCTGGCCCTGCAAACCACCGTCAACGGGCAGATCACTCAAAGCGGCAACACCGCTGACATGGTGTTCGATGTGCCCACGCTCATCGAATACTTCAGCAGTTTCATGACGCTCAACCCTGGCGACCTGATCCTGACGGGCACGCCAGACGGCATCGTGAACGTGAACCCGGGCGATGTGGTCGTGACCGAGATCGAAAGTATTGGGGCGCTCACCAACACCCTCGTGGGCGCCCCATGAACCTTGTAGGTCGGCGGCTTCAGCCCCGACAAAACGCACGTTGGGGCTAAAGCCCCAACCTACACAACACACCCCTGTAGGTCGGCGGCTTCAGCCCTGACAAGACCGAAAGAGAGACAGCATTTGAAAATCGACCACCTCATCAACGGACAGTCCGTCGCAGGCAGCGACTACTTTGAAACCGTCAACCCCGCCACCCAAGAAGTGCTGGCCGAAGTGGCCTCGGGCGGCGAAGCAGAAGTGAATGCCGCTGTCGCCGCCGCCAAAGCTGCTTTCCCGAAATGGGCCAATACGCCAGCGACTGAGCGCGCCAAGATCATGCGCAAGCTGGGCGACCTGATCACCAAGCATGTGCCCGAGATTTCGGAAACCGAAACACGGGATTGCGGTCAGACCATCAGCCAGACCGGCAAACAGTTGGTGCCGCGTGCGGCCGACAACTTCCACTACTTTGCCGAGATGTGCACCCGCGTGGACGGCCACACCTACCCCACACCCACGCACCTGAACTACACGCTGTTTCACCCGGTGGGCGTTTGTGCGCTCATCAGCCCCTGGAACGTGCCCTTCATGACCGCCACCTGGAAGGTCGCGCCGTGCCTGGCCTTTGGCAACACCGCTGTGCTCAAGATGAGCGAACTCTCGCCCCTGAGCGCCGCGCGTTTGGGCGAGCTGGCGCTCGAAGCCGGTGTGCCCGCAGGCGTGCTGAACCTGGTGCACGGCTACGGCAAAGAGGCGGGCGAGCCTCTGGTCTCGCACCGCGATGTGCGAGCCATCAGCT
>JBIKQY010000026.1:0-15208 GCA_044349465.1 Limnohabitans sp.
GCGGGCACCCGGATGGAGCCGCCCGTGTCCGAGCCGAGTCCAATGAAGGCGGCACCCGTGGCCACCGACACGGCCGCGCCCGAGCTGGAGCCGCCGGGCGCATGGAGCTGCCCGGGGACGCCGACGGATTGGTCGTACAGCCCGTCCCATGCGGCGGGGGTGCCGTGGTGGGGGTTGGTGCCAACGCCCGAAAAAGCAAATTCAACCATGTTGGTACGCCCGATCAGGCCTGCACCTGCGGCCCGCAAACGCGCCACAGCCAGGCAGTCTGCTTGAGCCGGTGGCTGGTTTTTCAGAACGATCGAGCCTGCCTGGGTGATCTGCCCTTGGACGTCAAACAGATCTTTGATGGACACCGCGAGGCCTGCAAGCGGGCTTTGGCTGACTTGGGGCTGGCTGGCTGTGCGCTGCAGCGTCTCGGGGGTGAGTTGCATGAAAGCATGCTGGCAGGCTGGGCTTTGCGCCTCGGCCAGGCAAGTTTGGGCGGCTGCTTGGGCGGTGATGGATCCAGCCCGGATGGCTTGACGGGTGGCGATCAGGTCAGCTTTCATGGAGAAGGGCACTTTCGGGTGGGTCAGGATGCTATAATCCTAAGGCTTTGCAGAGCTCGGATGCTGTCTTTTGAGTGTCATGTCCAACATGACGCCTAACAGTGACCAAGATCAAGCGAAGTTCATCCGCGAATTTGTCCCGTCAAGGTGTTACATGCAATTTTGATTGCATGCGATCAGTGGACAGGTTTTAGACACAACCTTTGGAGTATTTTTATGTCCGTTACCATGCGCGAAATGCTGGAAGCCGGTGTCCACTTTGGTCACCAAACCCGCTTCTGGAACCCCAAGATGGCCCCTTTCATCTTCGGCCACCGCAACAAAATCCACATCATCAACCTGGAAAAATCGCTGCCGATGTTCCAGGACGCGATCAAGTTCGTTAAGCAGTTGTCTGCCAACCGCGGCAACATCCTGATGGTTGGCACCAAGCGCCAAGCCCGTGAGCTGGTCGCTGCCGAAGCCCAGCGCGCTGGCGTGCCTTTCGTCGACCAGCGCTGGTTGGGCGGCATGCTGACCAACTTCAAGACCGTCAAGACCTCGATCAAGCGTCTGAAGGACATGAAGGCTCAGCAAGAAGTCGGCCTCGAAGCCTTAAGCAAAAAAGAACAGTTGATGTTCAAGCGCGAGATGGAAAAGCTCGAAAAAGACATCGGCGGCATCCAGGACATGGCTGCTTTGCCTGATGCGATTTTCGTGATCGACGTCGGTTACCACAAAATCGCCATCTCGGAAGCCAAGAAACTGGGCATCCCATTGATTGGTGTGGTGGACTCCAACCACTCGCCAGAAGGCATCGATTACATCATCCCCGGTAACGACGACTCGGCCAAGGCCGTGGCTTTGTACGCCCGTGGCATCGCTGACGCCATCATCGAAGGCCGCGCCAATGCGGTCAACGACGTGGTCAAGGCCGTGACCGAAGGCGCTGACGAGTTCGTCGAAGAAGCCAACGCTTCTGCCTGAGTTCCCAACACTCGATGAAAGGGGCTTTGTGGCCCCTTTTTTTTAATCTGACTTTTAGACTGAATACGGAGAAATCAAATGGCTGCAATTACCGCAAGCATGGTCGCTGAACTGCGCGCAAAAACCGACGCCCCGATGATGGAGTGCAAAAAAGCCCTGACCGAAGCCGAAGGCGACATGGCCAAAGCCGAAGAGTTGCTGCGCGTCAAGCTGGGCACCAAGGCTGGCAAGGCCGCTTCGCGCGTGACCGCTGAAGGCGTCGTCACCAGCTTTGTGAACGGCACCACTGGCGCCATGATCGAAGTGAACTGCGAAACCGACTTCGTGACCAAGAACGACAGCTTCCTGGCTTTGGCCAATGCCGCTGCCAAACTGGTGGCTGAGCACAACCCTGCCGACATCGCAGCCCTGGGCGAGTTGCCTTACAGCCAAGACGGCTTTGGCCCCACGCTGGAAGAAGTTCGCAAGGGCTTGATCGGAAAAATCGGCGAGAACATGAGCTTCCGCCGCTTCAAGCGCGCAGCCGGTGGTGCCAAGATCGCCAATTACCTGCACGGCACCCGTATCGGCGTGTTGGTCGAATTTGAAGGTGATGAAATCGCTGCCAAAGACGTCGCTATGCACGTAGCCGCCATGAAGCCTGTGTCTTTGACAAGCGCTGAAGTGCCTGCTGAGTTGATCGAAAAAGAGCGCTCAGTCGCTGCGGCCAAGGCTGCCGAGTCCGGCAAGCCTGCCGACATCGCCACCAAAATGGTCGAAGGCTCGGTCCAGAAGTACCTGAAAGAAGTGTCTTTGTTCAACCAGTCGTTCGTCAAGAACGACAAGCAGACCGTCGAGCAAATGCTCAAGGCCGCTGGCACCACCGTCAAGGCGTTCACCTTGTACGTGGTTGGCGAAGGCATTGAAAAGAAAGTCGACGACTTCGCTGCTGAAGTGGCCGCTCAAGTGGCTGCCGCACAAGGCGCAGCCTGAGTTCACATCCCCTAGTTGCCAACCCATCGTCTACATTGAACCCCAAGGAGCCCTTCATGTCCTCAGCCAAGCCAGCCTATAAGCGCATTTTGCTCAAGCTGTCCGGCGAGGCCTTGATGGGTGACGATGCCTTTGGCATCAACCGCGCCACCATCGTGCGCATGGCCCAAGAGATCGCTGAAATCAACCGCATGGGCGTTCAGGTCGCTGTGGTCATTGGTGGGGGCAACATCTTCCGCGGTGTAGCGGGAGGGGCTGTGGGCATGGACCGTGCCACGGCCGATTACATGGGCATGCTGGCCACGGTGATGAACTCCTTGGCCCTGGCTGATGCTTTGGACAAAGCCGGCTTGACCGCACGCGTCATGTCAGCCATCGGCATCGACCAAGTGGTCGAGCCCTATGTGCGCCCCAAGGCCTTGCAGTACCTCGAAGAGGGCAAGGTTGTGGTGTTCGCAGCGGGCACCGGCAACCCATTCTTCACCACCGATACGGCCGCAGCTTTGCGCGGTGCCGAGATCGGGGCCGAGATGGTGCTCAAGGCCACCAAGGTTGATGGTGTCTATACGGCCGATCCGAAAAAAGACCCCACTGCCACGCGATACAGCGAAATCAGTTTCGACGAAGCCATTTCGCGCAATTTGGGCATCATGGACGCCACGGCTTTTGCTTTGTGCCGCGACCAGAAACTGCCGATCAAGGTGTTTTCGATCATCAAGAACGGCGCTTTGAAGCGCGTGGTGCTGGGTGAGGATGAAGGCACCCTGGTTTATGCTTGAGCCCGTTCTGACGAGGAGAACCCCATGACCATTGCAGACATCAAGAAAACAACCGAAACCAAAATGGATCAATCCATTGCGGCCTTCAAAAACAACCTGACCAGGATTCGCACCGGGCGTGCCAATCCGGCCTTGCTCGACACCATCCATGTCGATTACTACGGCTCCATGGTGCCTTTGTCGCAAGTGGCCAACGTGTCCTTGATGGACTCGCGCACCATCAGCGTCCAGCCCTGGGAAAAAGGCATGGGTGCCAAGATCGAAAAAGCCATCCGCGAAAGCGAGTTGGGCCTGAATCCAGCCTCCATGGGTGATTTGATCCGCGTGCCTATGCCCCCCATGAGCGAAGAGCGCCGCAAGGAAATGACCAAGCTGGCCCGCACCGAAGGTGAGAACGGCAAAATCGCGATCCGCAATTTGCGACGCGATGCCAACGAATCGGTGAAGAAACTGGTCAAGGACAAGGAAGCGTCCGAGGACGATCAAAAGCGTGCCGAGGCCGATGTCCAAAAACTGACCGACAAGCGCATGACCGAAATTGAACAGTTGGTGGCCGCCAAAGAACAAGAGATCATGGCGGTTTGAGTTTGAATTTGGTGCCGTGGCTCATCACGGCCTGATGGGCCGCCCAATTGGCGGCCTTTTTTGCTTGGCGGCCTTTTTTTCTGGAGAACCCTTGCTCAAACAACGCGTCATCACCGCCTTGGTCCTGCTGGCCTTGCTGCTGCCCGCCTTGTTTGCGACCCAAGCTTGGCCCTTCATGGTGCTGACGGTGGTGCTGATCGCCGCAGGGGCTTGGGAGTGGGGGCGCCTCAACGGCGTGGGGCCGGTGCAGGCATGGGTTGGGGCACTTCTGTGTGCCGCCGCTTGTGCGTTGTCGACTTGGGCGGGTTGGCTGCAATCAAACCCACCGCAGTTGTGGCTGATGGCCGGCGCCATGTGGGTTTTGCTGGGTGCCAGGATGATCCAACGCGGTGTGTCTGGCTGGGCGCTTTGGCCTCAAGCTGTGAGATGGTGGGCGGGTTTGTTTTTGCTGGCTCTGGCCTGGTTGGCCTTGGCCCAAGCCCACCAGCGCGGTGTGAATTTCCTGCTGTCGGTGCTTGTCCTGGTTTGGGCAGCCGATGTCTTCGCCTATTTTTTCGGCCGAGCCCTGGGCGGACGGTTCGTTTCCTTCAAGCTGGCCCCAGCCATCAGCCCGGGCAAGAGTTGGGAAGGCGTGTTCGGTGGCATGCTGGGGGTCTTTTTGGTGTCCTGGCTCTGGACAAGCTTTGACCAAACCCAGGCCCCAAGTTCTGCCAGCTTTTACACCTTGCTCTGGACCCGAGGCGCGGGGGTGGCCGTACCGGCTTTGCTGTTCATGTCAGCCATGAGCGTGGTGGGCGATTTGGTGGAATCCCTGGTCAAACGCAGCGCGGGCATGAAAGACAGCTCAGGCTTGTTGCCTGGCCATGGCGGCGTGCTCGACCGGGTTGACGCCTTGTTGCCGACTTTGCCCTTGGCCATGATGCTCGTGGCCTGGATTTGACGAGGAGACTTCTGGCATGAACCAACAACAATGCATCACGATCTTGGGCTCAACCGGCTCGATTGGCACCAGCACGCTTGATGTGCTCAGCCGCCATCCTGACCAATACCGCATCCACGCCCTGACCGCCTCCAGCCAAGTGGAGCTGATGCTGGCCCAGTGTGCCCGTTTCAAGCCCGAAGTGGCTGTGATGGTGCTGGAGTCAGCCGGTCGGCAACTGGCCGAGAGGGTGAAGGCCGAAGGTTTGCCTGTCCAGGTGCGTTGGGGTACTGCGGCATTGGACGAGGTGGCCTGCGCCCCACAGGTGGACGCCGTGATGGCCGCGATTGTGGGCGCGGCGGGTTTGTCGCCCTGCATCGCGGCAGCGCGCGCGGGCAAACGCTTGATGTTGGCCAATAAGGAGGCCTTGGTCGTGGGAGGCGAGGTCTTCCTGCGGGCTGTGCGCGAGGGTGGGGCGCTGCTTTTGCCCATCGACAGTGAGCATTCGGCCATTTTTCAGTCCTTGCCCGAGGATGCATCGAGCTGGCAGCGGCGTGTTCAAAAGATCATTTTGACGGCCTCTGGTGGCCCGTTTCGCACCCGCGACCCACGCACCTTGAGAGATGTGACGCCTGAGCAGGCCTGTGCGCATCCCAACTGGGTCATGGGTCGCAAAATTTCCGTGGATTCGGCCACGATGATGAACAAGGCCTTGGAGGTCATTGAGGCGCGTTATTTGTTTGGCCTTTTGCCTGATCAGTTGGAAGTGGTCATTCACCCGCAAAGCGTCATCCACTCCATGGTGCAGTACCGCGACCATTCTGTGGTGGCGCAGCTGGGCACGCCCGACATGCGCGTGCCCATCGCCTATGGCCTGAGTTGGCCAGAGCGCATCGAATCGGGCGCTGCAGCGCTGGACTTTCACGCGCTGGCCGCCATGACCTTCGAGGCCATGGATGAGCCCGAGCATGTGCTGCGTTTTCCCGGTTTGCGTCTTGCTTGGGAAACTTTGCGCGGTGCGCCGGGCAGTTGCGCCATTTTGAACGCGGCCAACGAAGTGGCCGTGGAGGCCTTTCTGAACAAGCGCATCCGCTTTGACCAGATCCACGAACTCAACCGCGCCACATTGGACAGTTTGGTCTGTTCACCACCCGAATGCTTGGACGATTTGTTGGCCCTGGACGTGCGCAGTCGTCAAGAGGCCGAGCGCAACCTGACCCGCTTGACGTGAAAATACAAACGCAGGAGGCTTGGGCGATGGTTTCCATGTCCCGGTCCTGATGTATTATCTTTTGATGCTTTTGGTTTGTTCTTACAGAGCGACCAAAACACAGAACCCAGCCGGACAACCAGCCTTGAAGGCCTCTGACAGTTTGTTGGGGTCCGGTTTTCAAAGCCTGATTTTCAAATCTGAAAATGGCTTTGGTTTTAGATCGATTGCACCATGAATTTTCTTGATTTTCGCGCTCAAGTTCTTCCCTTGTCTTTGAAGGCGTTGGCTTGTGCCATGCTCACTTTGCCCGCTTGGGCGGTCGACCCTTTCACGGTACGTGATATCCGTGTGGAGGGCTTGCAACGGATCGAGCCCGGCACCGTGTTTGCATCCTTGCCTTTGCGAGTGGGTGACCGCTACACCGACGACAAGGGCGCTGCCGCCATTCGTTCCTTGTTTGCCTTGGGCTTGTTCAAGGATGTGCGCCTGGAAACTCAGGGCGATGTGCTGGTGGTGGTGGTGCAAGAGCGCCCTTCGGTGGCCTCGGTGGAGTTCATCGGGCTCAAGGAGTTTGACAAGGATGTGCTGGTCAAAGCCTTGAAGGACGTGGGATTGTCCGAAGGACGGCCTTTTGACAAGGCGTTGGCCGACAAAGCCGAGCAAGAACTCAAGCGCCAGTACATCAGCCGCAGCCTTTATGGTGCCGAGGTGGTATCCACCGCGACCCCCATCGATCGCAATCGGGTGAACCTGACATTCACCATCACGGAGGGTGGTCCGGCCAAAATCACGCAGATCGACATCGTGGGCAACCAAGCTTTCAGTGACGATACTTTGCGCGACCAGTTCAATCTGGGAACAGGCGGCTGGATGAGTTGGTACACCAAGTCCGACCGGTACTCGCGCACCAAGTTGAACGCTGATCTGGAAGCCTTGCGCTCCTTTTACCTGTCGCAGGGCTTCTTGGAGTTTCGCATTGACTCCACCCAAGTGGCCATGTCGCCCAACAAGCAGGACATGGCGATCACCATCAACATCACCGAGGGTGAGCGCTTTGTGATTTCCGGCGTCAAACTGGAGGGCAATTACCTGAACCGGGACGACGAGTTCAAGGCCTTGGTCAAGATCGCTGTGGGCAAGCCCTATAACGCCGAGACTGTGGCCGAAACCACCAAAGCCTTCACCGATTACTTCGGCAAATTTGGCTTTGCCTTTGCCCGTGTGGAGGCCAAGCCCCAAATCGACCGGCGCAACAACCGGGTGCAGTTTGTGCTGCAGGCCGAGCCTTCGCGCCGGGCCTATGTGCGCCGCATTCAGGTGGCGGGCAACGATCGCACCCGCGACGAGGTCATTCGCCGTGAGTTTCGTCAACTTGAAGCGGCCTGGTACGACGGTGACAAAATTCGCTTGTCACGTGATCGGGTTGACCGCCTGGGCTATTTCACGCAAGTGAATGTTGAAACAGTGGAGGTGCCAGGAGCGCCTGACCAAGTGGATCTCTTGTTCACGGTGGCGGAAAAGCCCACAGGCAGCATTTCTTTGGGTGCTGGTTTTTCTTCGGCAGAAAAAGTGTCCTTGAGTTTTGGCATCCGCCAAGAGAACGCTTTTGGTTCAGGCAATTACCTGGCCGTGGAAGTCAATACGAGCAAATTCAACCGCAATTTGGTGCTCAGCACCACCGATCCCTACTTCACTCGTAATGGTGTTTCAAGAACCATCGATGTGTTCCAACGCACTACGCGGCCGTATTTGGGGGATGTGAATGCCTACAGCCTGATCAATAGTGGCGCGGGTTTGCGTTTTGGCGTGCCGGTGACCGAAAACGACACCGTGTTCATGGGCGTCAACGCTGAGCAAACCGAGATTCGGACGGGCTCCGGATTGCCGGATGCCTACAGTGAATATGCGCAAAAATTTGGCGCCAAAAGCTCGGCCTTGCCTTTGACGCTGGGCTGGACGCGTGATGGTCGTGACAGTGCATTGGTCCCAACTCGGGGCAGCTTGCAACGAGTGAATGCCGATGTGAGTGTCGGCGGCGACGTTCGTTACGTGCGTGCCAGTTACCAATACCAGCAGTATTTCCCGCTGACCAAAAAATACACCTTGGCGTTTAACACCGATTTGGGCTGGGGGCAGGGACTCAAAGGGCAGGAATATCCTTTGTTCAAGAACTTTTACGTGGGTGGCTTGGGCAGCGTTCGGGGTTTTGAACAATCCACCCTGGGCCCAACTCGTGCGACCAGCAGCACCAACCTTGCTCCGATTTACCTGGGTGGTGCGAAAAAATTGGTGTTCAATGCTGAATTCATCACCCCATTTCCCGGCGCAGGTAACGACCGTACACTGCGTTTGTTTGGTTTCACCGACATCGGACGCGCTTTCGGAGAGAATGAAAATGTATCCTTTGGCGATTTGCGGGCCTCTGCAGGCATTGGCTTGAGTTGGATTTCGCCGATGGGGCCTTTGCGTTTTTCTTATGCCACGCCGATACGCCAACAGACAGGCGATAAAATCCAGCGACTTCAATTCCAAATTGGAACCTCTTTCTAATGAACACGTTTCGTCAAAAAATTTCAATGGCCTTGTTGGCTGCTGCGGCTTGTGTAACCGGTTTTGCCCAGGCCCAGGACTTCAAGATGGGTTTTGTCAACACCGAGCGCATCTTCCGCGAGGCGGCAACCGCCAAGCAAGCGCAGGCCAAACTTGAGCAGGAGTTCTCGCGTCGGGAAAAAGAGCTGGTGGACACCGGCAACACCCTCAAGCAGGCTTCCGAAAAGTTTGAGCGCGAAGCCCCCACCTTGGCCGAGTCTCAGCGCACCGCCCGCCAAAAGCAGTTGATTGAACAAGACCGCGAGTTCCAGCGCAAGCGTCGGGAGTTTCAGGAAGACCTGAACGCCCGCAAAAATGAAGAGCAGCAAATTGTGGTCGAGCGCGCCAACCGCGCAGTCAAACAAGTGGCTGAATCCGAAAAATACGATGTGATTTTTCAGGAAGCGGTCTACATCAATCCCAAGCACGACATCACTGAAAAAGTCATCAAGGCGCTCAACGCCTCGACGGCCAAATAATCTCGTCTGACGTGACGGGTTCCATCCAGTGTCTTTGACGCTCGCCACCCTGGTCGATCGGCTTGGTGGGCGTTTGTGCGGTGACCCCGCTTGGGTGATCGCTGGCTTGGCCCCGTTGCAATCTGCCGGGGCCGATCAAATCAGTTTTCTCAGCCACCCCAAATACCAAAATCAACTCGCTGCCAGCCAGGCCGGTTGTGTGATCGTGGCCCCTGCTTTTGAGGCCCAGGCCAGTTTGGGGCGCTCGGCGATCGTCACCGATGACCCGTATCTGTATTTTGCTCGGCTGACCCGTTTGTGGAAGCAGATCCACCAACCTGTTTCAGGCCCTCGTGTCCACCCTACAGCGGTCATTGACCCGGACGCATGGGTGGCCGAAGACGCCGTCATCGGCCCTTTGTGTGTGGTCGAGCGTGGTGCCAGGGTCGGATCGGGCTCGGTGCTCAAGTCCCGTGTGACGTTGTCTGACGGGTGCTCGATTGGCGAGCGTTGCATCCTGCATTCGGGCGTCGTGGTCGGCGCTGACGGTTTTGGTTTTGCCTTGCACCAAGGGCAATGGGAAAAAATTGAACAACTCGGAGCGGTGCGCATTGGTGACGATGTGGAAATCGGAGCCAACACTTGCATAGACCGCGGCGTGCTGGACGACACCGTGATTGAAAATGGTGTCAAACTCGACAACCTGATTCAGATCGGCCACAACGTGCACATTGGTGCCCACACCGCCATGGCCGGTTGCGTGGGGGTGGCTGGCAGTGCGCGCATTGGTGCCCATTGCACCGTGGGGGGCGGGGCGGTGGTGCTGGGCCACTTGACGCTGGCCGACCATGTGCACATCTCGGCGGCTTCGGTGGTGACCCGGTCCATTTTGCAGCCTGGGCATTACACCGGCATGTTCCCTCTGGACAGCAACGCCAACTGGGAAAAAAACGCCGCCAGCCTCAAACAACTTTCCCGCTTGCGTGAACGCATCAAAGCGCTGGAGAGCGAGATTCAAAATAACAAGGAAACATGACCATGATGGACATCCATAAAATTCTCAAACAGTTGCCTCACCGTTACCCGATTTTGTTGGTGGACCGCGTGCTGGAGCTTGAAAAGGGTGTACGCATCAAGGCCCTGAAAAACGTGTCCATCAACGAGCCCCATTTCCAGGGCCACTTTCCGCATCGGCCCGTGATGCCGGGAGTTTTGATGTTGGAGGCCTTGGCTCAAGCCGCTGCTTTGTTGGCGTTTGACACCCTGGGTGAGACACCCGATGACCAGACCGTGTATTACTTTGCGGGCATCGACGGTGCGCGCTTCAAGCGCCCTGTGGAGCCGGGCGACCAGTTGATTCTGGAGGTGGAACTTGACCGCATGAAAGCCGGTATCTTCAAGTTCAAGGCACGCGCCAAGGTGGGCGACGAGATTGCCACCGAGGCCGAGTTGATGTGCACCATGCGGAAAATCCCTCAAGCTTGAACACCATGAGCAAGATCCATCCTACGGCCATCATCAGCCCGGGGGCTGAGCTCGACACGTCGGTGAGCGTGGGGCCTTACACCGTGATCGGACCGCATGTGCGCATCGGTGCTGGAACCACCGTGGCCAGCCACTGCGTGATCGAAGGCCACACCACGATCGGCCGCGACAATCGAATCTTTCAGTTCAACTCCTTGGGTGCTGTGCCCCAGGACAAGAAGTACAACAATGAGCCTTGTGAGTTGGTGATTGGGGACCGCAACACGATCCGCGAGTTTTGCACCTTCAACATCGGCTCGCCTGGCGACCGGGCCGTGACCTCGGTGGGCCACGACAACTGGATCATGGCTTATGTGCATTTGGCGCACGATTGCCAGGTGGGTAACCACACGATCTTTGCCAACAACACGCAACTGGCCGGCCATGTGGTGGTCGATGATTGGGTGATCTTGGGCGGTTTCACGGTGGTGCACCAGTTTTGCCGCATTGGCGCGCACAGTTTCACGGCCATGAACTCTTTGTTGTTTGCCGATTTGCCGCCTTTTGTGATGGCACAAGGCCAGCCTGCACAAGCGCGTTCGATGAACTTTGAAGGCTTGCGCCGGCGCGGGTTTTCGGCCGAACGCATCAGTGCCGTCAAGGCCATGCACAAAGCGCTTTACCGCGATGGTTTGTCGCTGAGCGATGCCATGGCCCGCATTGCGGCTTTGGCCTTGGAAAAGCCTGAATCACAACCTGATGTGGACATGATGCTGGGCTTTTTACAAACCGCCTCGCCCCAGCGTGGGATCGTGCGTTGACACAGCCTGCAAACTCGCCCATGCCCAAAGCCCCTGCGGGGGCTTTGTCCTTTGCCATGGTGGCCGGAGAGGCCTCGGGTGATTTGCTGGCGGGCTTGCTGATTCAGGGCTTGCACGGGCGCTGGCCACAGGCGCGTGGTGTCGGCATTGGCGGGCCACGGATGCAGGCCCAAGGTTTTGACGCATGGTGGCCTCACGACAAACTGGCGGTGCGTGGTTATGTTGAGGTGTTGCGCCATTACCGGGGCATCGTCGCCATCCGAGACCAGTTGCGCCAGCGTTTGCTGGCCCAGCCGCCTGATGTGTTCATCGGGGTGGACGCCCCTGACTTCAACCTGGACCTTGAATCCAAGCTCAAGGCTGCAGGTGTTCCGACAGTGCATTTTGTGTGTCCATCGATTTGGGCCTGGCGGCCTGAGCGCATCGAGAAGATCCGGCGCAGCGTGGACCACATGCTGTGCATTTTCCCTTTTGAGCCAACGCTTTTGGCCCAGGCCGGAGTGCAGGCCACTTACGTCGGTCACCCCTTGGCGCAAACCATTCCCATGCACCCGGATCGCTTGGCGGCCCGCCAAGCCCTGGTCCTGGATGCGCAAAGGCCCGTGGTGGCGGTTTTGCCGGGCAGCAGGCAGTCTGAAATCGAGCACCTGACGCCCCGCTTTGTACAAGCAGCCCAAATCATGCAGCGACAAAACCCGGCCTTGCAATTTGTTTTGCCGGCCATTCCCAGCTTGCAGCTGCGCATTCAGGCGCTGGTCGATGCGCAAGGCGGTGTGCCGGGTTTACAGGTGCTCCACGGCCAGTCGCACGCCGCGCTGGCTGCGTGTGATGTGACCTTGATCGCCAGTGGCACGGCCACGCTGGAGGCGGCTTTGTTCAAGCGGCCCATGGTGATTGGTTACCACATGAACTGGCTCAGCTGGCAGATCATGAAGCGCCAGCAGCTGCAGCCCTGGGTAGGTTTGCCCAACATCCTGTCCGAGGACTTTGTGGTGCCCGAATTTTTGCAGGACCGCTGCACACCCGAGGCCTTGGCCCAGGCTTGTCTGTCCTGGTTGTCTGCGCCTGACCGGGTAGACGCCTTGCAGTCCCGTTTTCAACAATTGCACATCGCTTTGCAGCGTGACACGGCCCAGCTTTCAACCCATGCCCTCGAAAAAGTCCTCTCGCGCTGAGCAATCCGCCTTGCTTTTTCACGTCTCCGGCTTGACTGCGGGTGTGGACGAAGCCGGGCGCGGCCCTTTGGCGGGCCCGGTGGTCGCCGCCGCTGTGATCCTCGACGATCTGAACCCGATTCACGGACTGAATGACTCGAAAAAACTCACAGCCAAGCGCCGTGAGGCCTTGTTTGACGAGATCCGGGCGCGTGCATTGTGCTGTGCCATTGCCGAGGCGTCGGTCCAAGAAATTGACCAACTCAACATCTTGCAAGCCTCGCTGTTGGCCATGAAGCGGGCCGTGGAGGGCTTGCGCCTGCCACCCAAATTGGTATTGGTGGATGGCAACCGCTTGCCTTTGCTGCCCATGCAGGCTGAAGCCATTGTCAAAGGCGATGCGCTGGTGCCCGCCATCTCGGCCGCTTCGATTTTGGCCAAGGTGCACCGTGACCGCTTGTGCCAAGCCATGCACCAACAGTACCCCTTGTATGGGTTTGACCAACACAAGGGCTATGGCACAGCGCAGCATCTGGCCGCTTTGCAAGCCCATGGCGCTGCGGACTGCCACCGCATGACATTTGCCCCGGTGGCCAGGAGTGTGCGATGAAACCGATCAGCTCGCGGGAGAACCCACAGCTCAAAGCCTGGCGGCGTTTGGCCCAAGACAGCACGGCTTACCGCAAGGCGGGGCAGTTCTGGCTGGAGGGCGATCACCTGTGCCGCGCGGCGCTGGAGCGCGGCGTGCGCCCTCTGCAGGTGGTGCTGACCGAGTCGTTTCAAGCCGACCAGGGCGAACAATGGCTGGGGCTGACCGATCAGGTGTTTGTCGTGCCCGATGCCTTGTTTGCCAGCTTGAGTGGCTTGGAGTCACCCGCCCGCATGGGTTTTGTGGTGGCATGGCAAGCCGCCCACCAGGTGTTGCCAGATGCCCCCACGGTGGTGCTGGACCGATTGCAGGACGCGGGCAATGTGGGAGCCATCTTGCGCTGTGCCTCGGCTTTTGGTTACCGCCAGGTGCTGGCCATCAAGGGCACAGCGGCCTTGTGGTCGCCCAAGGTGCTGCGCGCGGGCATGGGGGCGCATTTTGGCCTGCGACTGGTCGAGGCGCTCAGTGAGGCCGATGTGGCCACTTTGCAGGTGCCCTTGCTGACCACCAGCTCGCACGAGGGGCCGTTTTTGCATGCCTTGCTGAAAGCGGGTGATTTGCCCCAAAAGTGTGCCTGGGTCTTCGGACACGAAGGGCAGGGCGTCAGCGCCAGCCTGATGGCCATGGCCCGACACCAAGTGCGCATTGCCCAGCCGGGTGGCGAAGAATCGCTTAATGTGGCCACGGCAGCGGCCATTTGCCTGCACGCCAGCGCAACAGCAAGTCCCTGAGACTATTCTCGGCCGAGCTGCAGAGCCTGGGCGTGTGATTTGTCAGGGTTTTCAACTAGTCCTCAGCTATAATGAGAGGCTTTCCCGCATCAACCTGTACGCCACAGTCCATCCCAGGCCCAATCCTCGAACAAGCAGCCAAAAAGAGATCACATCTCTGGTGAGTGCTGAGGCGTACCCGAACTATTCCGGAGAACCCAGTGCTTTTGTCTCTTCAGGGAACTTTCCCGCCCGCCATCTTGGCGCTCGCAGACGGCACGGTCTTTATCGGCAACTCGATTGGAGCCACCGGCTCCACAGTCGGTGAAGTGGTGTTCAACACCTCGCTCACCGGCTACCAGGAAATCCTCACTGATCCCAGCTACTGCCAGCAGATCGTCACTTTGACGTACCCGCACATTGGCAACTACGGCGTCAACACGGAAGACATCGAAGCCGACCAAGTCCACGCCGCTGGCTTGATCATCAAAGACTTGCCTTTGATCGCGAGCAACTTCCGCTCTAACCAAACCCTTTCCGCTTATCTGATCGATGCGGGTACGGTCGCGATTGCCAGCATCGACACCCGCCAGTTGACTCGTATTTTGCGCACAAAGGGTGCCCAAAATGGTGCCATCGTGGGTTTGGCCAAAGGCCAAGAAGTCACGCAAGCGGTCATCGACCAAGCTGTGGCCGCTGCCAAAGGCGCGCCCAACATGGCTGGCCTCGATCTGGCGCAAAAAGTCACCGTGTCCAAGTCGTATGAGTGGACACAAACCGAGTGGACTTTGGGCGAAGGCTACGGCAACTTGACCACGCCCAAGTTCCATGTGGTCGCGTACGACTTTGGCGTCAAGAAAAACATCTTGCGCATGTTGGCCGAGCGCGGGTGCAAAGTCACTGTGGTGCCCGCCAAGACCCCTGCTGCTGAGGTGCTCAAGCACAAGCCCGACGGCATCTTCTTGTCGAACGGCCCTGGCGATCCAGAGCCTTGCAACTACGCGATTGCTGCTGCTGCTGAGCTGATCGAAACCGGTATCCCCACCTTCGGCATTTGCTTAGGGCACCAGATCATGGCTTTGGCCAGCGGTGCCAAGACTTTCAAAATGAAGTTTGGCCACCACGGTGCCAACCATCCGGTGAAAGACCTTGACTCCGGCCGTGTGTCCATCACCAGCCAGAACCACGGTTTTGCAGTGGACGAAAAATCCTTGCCCGCCAACTTGCGCGCCACACACGTGTCTTTGTTTGACGGCACCTTGCAGGGCTTGGCCCGCACCGACAAGCCCGCGTTTTGCTTCCAGGGTCACCCTGAAGCCTCGCCTGGCCCCCACGACATTGCTTACCTCTTTGACCGCTTCATCCACCTGATGGAGGC
>JBIKQY010000239.1:0-4615 GCA_044349465.1 Limnohabitans sp.
CAGCTTGTCGCGAAATTCATAGCTCTTGGGGCACTTGAAGCCGCTGATCCGCTTGTGGCAGTGCGCCGAAAGTTCTTCGGCGCTGGCCTGCGCGCCGGGCTTGAGCACGACGATGGCATGCACGGCCTCGCCCCATTTCTCGTGGGGCAGGCCGATCACGGCGCACATCGACACCGCGGAGTGGCTGGTGAGGGTGCTTTCGACTTCGGCGGGGTAGACGTTTTCGCCGCCGGTGATGACCATGTCCTTGATGCGGTCGATGACATACAGGTAGCCGTGGGCGTCCATGGTGCCGCCGTCACCGGTGTGCAGCCAGCCGCCGGCCAAGGCCTTGCGGGTGTCTTCTTCGCGGCCCCAATAGCCTTGCATCACCGCCGGGCCGCGCACCAAAATCTCGCCGGGTGTGCCGGGCGGCACTTCGCGCCCTTGCTCGTCGGCAATGCGAATTTCGGCCGACACCCCGGCCTGCCCGGCCGAGCGGATGCGCTCGCTGTTCAGAAAGGCCGGGTCACGGGAAATCGGTAAGTTTGAGACGGCTGCCGAGGTTTCGGTCATGCCGTAGACATGGATGAAATCCACATCAGGGAAAGCCTGCAGGGCGCGCCGCAGCAGCGGCAGCGTGATCGGCGCCGCGCCCCACACGATGCGTTCGAGCCGGGGCAGGCCTTGCGGGTCAAAGCCGGGGGTTTCGAGCAGCATTTGCAGCATGCTGGGCACGATGACCAGGTCGTTTACACCTTCGCGGGCCATGATCTCGACCACCGGCTGGGGTGCAAACGCGGGCACGGTGACGCAGGTGCCGCCCACCACCGTCTGGCCCAACATGCGCCCCAGCCCCGCCACATGGAACATGGGTGAGGTCAGCAAGGTGACGTAATGCGGCGGGCTGGACACCTCGGCCATGCGCCCGACCAGTGCGGCCCAAAGGTTGCCGTGCGAGAGCATCACGCCCTTGGGGAAACCGGTGGTGCCGCCGGTGTAAACAATGGCGGCCAGCGTGTCGGGGGCGCTGCGCACATCCTCCAGCGGCTGTGCTGCGGCCAGTTGCGCCTCCAGCGGCAGATAGCCCGCCGGGGCCTGGGTTTCGCCCATGTACAAACGCAAGCGCAAGGCCGGCAAGGCGTCGGTCATGGCCTGTGCGGTGGCCATCAGGCTGTCGTCCACAGCCAGTGCGCTGGCGCCGCAGTCGTTCAGGGCGTAGGCCACTTCAGCGGCTGTCCAACGCGTGTTGATCGGGTTGATCACCAGCCCGGCCCAAGCTCCGGCCAGCAGCAGCTCGATCATGCGGTCGCTGTTGAGCGCCAACGCGGACAAGCGCTCGCCAGGCTGCAGACCCAGCGCACGCAAGGCTGACGCGGTGCGGGCCACGCGGTCCACCAGCTGCCGGTAGGTCTGGCGGCGGCTGCCTGTGACGGTGGCGATCTTGTCGGGGTGCCTTTGCATCGAGCGGTGCAAACCAGCGGTGAGGTACATGCTTGTGTCTCCATCGGCGCGACCTGATTGCGGCCGTCGCCATGGGGTGATTGCACCGCGCAGGCGGGACGGCCGCAATCGCTGCAAGGCTCAAAGGGATTGGCAGAAAGTGACAGAGGTTGACAACTTGGTGCAGCCTCTGCTGCAAAGTGCCATCCCTTGAACGAACGCCAAGCCTTCATTTCATTTTGCAACCCCTCAAATGTCCATGATTGATCACTTGGGCACAGCATCCCCGATAATCACACCTTCAGATTTCCACCGGCCCGCACGCACTGCGGGCCATTTTTTCGGAGCAAAACCATGAGCACCTACAAAACCACCGGCGCACGCGCCACGGGCCTGGCCACTTTGGCCGTTGACGGCACCGTGCTGGACACCTGGTTCCCGGCCCCCGAGCTGGCCGATGGCATTGCCGCCAGCAGCAGCACGCGCCTGACCGCAGCCGAGGCCGTGGCGGCCTTGGGCGCTGACGTGGCCCTAGCTCTGAGCACCTGCGCCATCCGTGGCACCACCGTGGTGGCGGTGCGCACCGAGATCAAGTCGCTGGCCGACGCGCCTGCGGACATCCACGACGTTTACCTGCGCCTGCACCTGCTGAGCCACCGCCTGGTTCAGCCGCACGGTGCCAACGTGACCGGCATTTTTGGCCTGATGCCCAACGTGGCCTGGACCAACTTTGGCCCATGCGGCGTGCCCGATGTACCCGCCGCCCGCATGAAGGCCCGCGCCACTGGCCGCGTACTCGAGATCAAGGGCCTGGACAAATTTCCGCAAATGACCGACTACGTGGTGCCCGCCGGTGTGCGCATTGCCAACGCCGACCGCGTGCGCTTGGGCGCGCACCTGGCCAGCGGCACCACCGTCATGCACGAAGGTTTTTGCAACTTCAACGCCGGCACGCTGGGCACTTCGATGGTCGAAGGCCGCATCAGCGCAGGCGTGGTGGTGGATGACGCCAGCGACATCGGCGGCGGCTCGTCCATCATGGGCACGCTGTCGGGTGGCGGCAAAGAAGTCATCAAGGTCGGCAAGCGCTGCTTGCTGGGCGCCAACGCCGGCATCGGCATCTCGCTGGGCGACGACTGCATTGTGGAAGCCGGTTGCTACATCACCGGCGGCAGCCGCGTTCAGATGCCCGACGGATCGGTCATGAAAGCCAAAGAACTGTCCGGCAAAAACGGCATCTTGTTCCGCCGCGATTCACAGTCGGGCGCGCTGCACGCCATTCCACGCAACAAGAGCTGGGGCGAGTTGAACGCTGAATTGCACAAGAACTGATTTTTCAGTTCTTACAAAATTGAACGGCGTGCCTGCGCAAGTGGGCATGCCGTTTTGCATTCAAGGCAACAAAGCGCTAGCCGCTGACCTTGGCTGCAAACAGCAGCACCCATGCATCTCGGGGACTCAAGATTTGCATGTCGCTTTCGCGGCTCCAAGTGAGCAAGCGTTTGTCACCCGTGACAAATACCCCGGCACCTGCCAGGCTGGCTGCTCTGAGCAACCGGACATCGTTGTCATCGGCAGGTTCGTCCACGTCTGGCACGCACTTGGCCTCTGCCCAAATGTCATCAAACAACGCCCGAGATTGTGGCAATTGTGGAAATTTTCTCTCCAGCACCTCATGCGCTTCGGCCTGCACCAGCTGTGTGGTCAACAGCCAGTCGCGCTGATGGCATTCGGTCAAGATCGCTTCGCACAGACCCGCAAACACTGTGGCCGACAGCCAAACATTGGTGTCGAGAAAAACCTTCACGACCTATCCTGCAGGATGTCTTCCTCGGTTAGCCAACCTGCCTGGCGGGCTGCGCCGCCCAGTTCTGTGTGTGCTTTCTGCAAGGCCTGACGAAGACGATAGCCACGTAAGGACTCTGACAGCAAGTCACGCACGACCTCACTTTTGGTTTTGCCAGTCTGCTCGCAGGCCAGCTGCAAATCGCGTTCTTCCCGATCGGTTAAGCGCACAGTCAATGAACTCATGTCGTTCCTTTCTGGGACAAAGTTATGGCCCACCTTGTAAGACACTGTAATACAGCATTGCAAAAGATGCAATGTGGCCTGCTCGAGGCCTGGGGAAGATAGCGCTTGATGTGCTGGGGGTTGGGGGTTGGGGGTTGGGGGTCGGGCGGGTATATCAGGCCTTGGCCAAATGCTGCTTGGCCAACTCCACATACCAATCCAGACACCCCGGGTTGGCCATGGCGTCCCGGTTGACGACCTTTTCCAGCGGCTGACCGAGCATGAGTTTCTTGATGGGCAGCTCCTGCTTTTTGCCAGACAGGGTGCGCGGGATCTCGGCGACCTGAAAGATTTCATTCGGGATGAAGCGCGGGCTGAGCGCCACTTTGATGGCGTTGTTGAGTTTGGCTTTGATCGCGTCGTCCAGCACCGTGCCCGGGCGCAGCACCACAAACAGGGGCATGTAGCTTTCTTTGCCCAGGTATTCCAAATCCACCACCATCGAGTCCATGACTTCGGGCAAGGCCTCGACGGCGCTGTACAGCTCGCTGGTGCCCATGCGCAGGCCGTAGCGGTTGATGGTGGCGTCGCTGCGGCCAAAGATCACGCAGCCCTCGCCCACCCCTTGCGCATTGCCGATGCGCAGCCAGTCGCCGTGCCGCCAGACGCCACCCATGCTGGCCGGGCCGTCGCCGCCGCCGGGTTGGCGGCCGTGGCCTGCGGGGTACATCTCGAAATAGCTGGCCAGATAGCGGGCGTTGTTCTGGTCGTTCCAGAAATACAGCGGCATGGACGGGATAGGCTGGGTGCAGACCAGCTCGCCCACTTCGCCCAGCACCGGCTCGCCCGCTTCATTCCAGGCCTCGACCGCGCAGCCGAGTTCGCGGCATTGCATGACGCCGGGCTCTTGCGGCAGTTCGCGGTGGCCGCCGACAAAAGCGCCCGCAAAGTCGGTGCCGCCCGAGATGTTGCACCACCAAATGTCGGTACCAATGGCCTTGAACTGGTCCACGCCCCAGGTTTGTGTGTCGGCCGACAAGGGCGAGCCGGTGGTGCCCAAGGCCCGCACCCGCGACAAATCGCCACTGCGCGAAATGTCCAAACCAGCTTTGTGGCAGTTGGCAAAGTACGCCGCGCCTGCGCCAAAAAATGTGACGCGCTCTTGCGCCGCCATGCGCCACAA
>JBIKQY010000454.1:0-4597 GCA_044349465.1 Limnohabitans sp.
GGTTTTGCCAGCCCCCCCCTTGCCGCTGGCCACACCAATGACCTGAGGAAAAACAGGCTTATCCATGCGCAACTTTCAAGGCTGACGAAGCATTTGCGGGCTTGCGTCGGGAGGTGGTCATGGACTCGGCTTCGACCAAAGTCGGGATCAAAATGTCGTCCTCCATCACTTTTTTGGAGCCCTTCTTCACAGGCTCGGCGAGGGTTTTGATCGCCGGGTGTGTCGCCGATTTCTTGGCGCGGGAGGGACGAACAGGCGCACTGGGTGTCACGTTCACCGCCGCCAAAACAGGCATCGCGGCCTGCACATCGCCAACCTGCGGTGCAAGCTGCAGCAAAGGAGTCAATGCCAGTTGCACCAAACGCGCCACATCAAAAGACTCTGGCGCCTGCTCAATGCGCGAGGAACCTGCCATGCAGGACACACCCAAAGACTGCTCACTCAGACCCTTGATCAGCGCCCAAGGATAACCGGCCTCGTCCACCTTGCTCAGCATCAAGGAAGACCAGGTCAAAGCAGAGTTTTGAAGAATTTTTTGCACGCTGGTCACTGTAGCATCAACCGGTAACACCGCATGTCGCAAAATCTTGGTGTGCTCGTTTTGCAACCGCTCGGCTTGCGCTGCGAAGTCGGTCCCACAGGTATCAATCCAGACCGTTTTACCCTCCAAATCCTGCAACAAGGCACGCAACATGTCCGAATTGGCAGCACGGAAACAAGCCACCCCTGACTGCGCAGCCAACAACTGGATCTGAGCCCAGGCACCGGGGCGCTGATCGGCAAAACTGATCATGACCTGGTTTTCAACCCCGTGGAGCTGAGCGGCGGCATAAGCCAGTCGACCGACCATGGAAGTTTTGCCCGACCCCGAAGGACCGCACAGCGCGTGCACACCTGACTCGGGCAGCGTCATGGCCGGACGATTCAAAGCACCGACCAGCAAACTCTGCATCACGGGCCAAGCATCCTGAACACTTTCCAGCTCCTGGATGCTGTCGGTCAACAAAGCGCGCAAAGCCGCAGGCATGCCCACCTCGCTCATGGCCAAAGACAATTGCTGAATGGCTGGGGACAAACGCAGACCATCTTGCCAAGGCATCATTTGACGCGACAAGCTGAACTCCTTGCGCAGCGCCGCCATTTCAAGACGCAGCAATTCGACGATTTCCTGGCTGCGCTGGCCCTCATGGTGCTGCTGCTGAGCTTGCACCTGTGGATTCACCTCCAACATGGGCACTGCAAGCTGGGGGGCAGCCACTGCGGCCTCAAGCGGCTGAGCCACTTCAGACAAGGACTCCTCGGGCGACAAAGGCGCAAAAGCACTGGCGCTTTGAAACAACTTGGAAAACGGCACAAAAGGCGCAACGGACTCCTGTTGGCTGGGCACAGCCGCCTTGAACGACTCGGCCATTGAGGCCTCAGGCGTGGCGTCCAGATCCACAGCCACGATCAGCTCGGTCTGATTGTCCAAGCGCTGGCTGGAGATGATCAACACGTCCGATCCATACAACTGGATGGCCTTTTCATTGGCAGAACGACTGTCGCGAGCGAGGATGCGTTTGAGTTCCATGGTCTATCAGGCTTTGGTAACAGAAGGGTTATTGCGGGGGTCGGCTTGCACGGTATTGATCACTTTGACTGGCTGGTCGTCCGGAATCTCGCTGTACGACAGCACCGTCAAGTCAGTGACGCGAAAGCGCACAGCCTTGGACATCCAGGGGCGAATTGCTGGCGAGACCACCAGGACGGCCGGCAAGCCCTGCTCTTCGGTGCTGTGGGCACTTTCGCGCAACGCAGCAAACAAGCTCTCGGCCAGACTGGGCTCCAGCACCATGCCGGGCGATCCATTGTTTTGTTGCAGCACGTTGTGCAGCAGCTGCTCCAGTTGTGGATCCAAGGTCAGCACCGACAAGGTGTCGCGGTTTTCCAGCAAACCCTGAACAATCATGCGGCCCAGCTTGGGGCGCACCAATTGAGCCAACTGGTCGGGGTCTTGCGTGCGGCCGCTGACCTCGGTCAAAGCCTCCACCACGGTGCGCATGTCGCGAATCGGCACGGATTCTTGCAACAAGTTTTGCAACGTGCGGGTCACCACACCCAAAGACAACTTGCCTGGCACCAACTCTTCGACCAGCTTGGGCGACTTGGCCGCCAGCTTGTCCAGCAGTTTTTGGGCTTCGTCGTGGCTCAGCAACTCATGGGCGCTGTCACGCAAAACCTTGTTCATATGTGTGGCAATGGCCGTGCTCGGGTCCACCACGGTGTAGCCCAAAGCGCGGGCCTGATCGCGCCAAGCCGGCTCGATCCAGACGGCCTCCAAGCCAAAAGCAGGCTCTTTGGTCGGCTGACCTTCGACCTTGCCATACACCTTGCCGGGGTTGATGGCCAACTCGCGGCCCACTTTCACTTCGCCACGGCCACGCACCACGCCATTCAAGACAATGTGATAGGCATCCGGCTCCAGATTCAGGGCATCGCGAATGCGCACCGGCTGCACCAAAAAGCCCAACTCGGCCGACAGTTTTTTGCGCACACCCTTGACGCGCGCCATCAACTGGCCGCCCGACTCCTGGTTGACCAAGGGAATCAAGCCATAACCAATTTCCAGGCCAATCAAATCCACCTGCTCCACATCGTCCCAGTCCAGCTCCTTGGGGCCTTCGTTGGCGGGCAAAGCGGGCGCGGCCAAACTTTGCTCCGTTTGCATCTGCTTGCGCAAAACCATGAAGCCCATCCCAGCTGTGGCGGCAGCCAGCGTCAGGAACACCAGGTGGGGCATGCCTGGCACCAACCCCAAAATGGTCAAAATGCCGGCCGAAATGAACAAGGCCGGCACATTGGAAAATTGACTGCTTGCCTGTTCGGTCATCGACTCGGAGGTCGTCACCCGGGTCACGATGATGGCGGTAGCCAACGACAGGAACAGCGATGGAATCTGGGCAACCAGACCATCACCGATGGTCAACAAGACATACAACTTGGTCGCCTCGCCCACGGGCAAGTTGTGCTGGCCAATGCCGATGGCCAAACCACCGACAATGTTGATGATCAAAATCAACAGGCCGGCAATCGCATCACCACTCACGAATTTCGAGGCACCGTCCATGGAGCCGAAAAAATCAGACTCTTGGGCCAATTCTTCCCGGCGTTTTTTGGCGGTTTCCTGATCGATCACGCCAGCGTTCAAGTCGGCATCGATCGACATCTGCTTGCCGGGCATCGCATCCAGGGTGAAGCGGGCGTTGACCTCAGAGACACGGCCCGCCCCCTTGGTCACCACAAAAAAGTTCACGATCATCAAGATCACAAAGATGATGAAACCCACCACATAGTTGCCACCGATGACGAACTCGCCGAACGCAGCAATCACTTTACCGGCGGCATCAGGCCCCTCATGGCCGTGGACCAGCACCACACGGGTGGAGGCCACGTTCAGGGCCAGACGCAACATGGTGGCAAACAGCAAAACCGAGGGGAAAGACGAAAACTCAAGCGGTTTGCGGGTGCCAATCGCGATCATGATCACCACCAAGCTGATCATGATGTTGAAGGTGAACAAGATGTCCAGCAACAACGGCGGCAGTGGAACCACCAACATCGCCATGATCAACAAGACCAGAACGGGCAAACCCAAACCCGCCAGATCGTAGCGCGACAAATTCTGTCGGATCGTTGACAGGGTCAAGGTGTTCATGGTCAAAAGGCCGCTGTTTGGAGGAGAAAAATCGGGTTTTATCGGGTTCTCAACACCATCAAGCAAGCTGTGTGCCAACCAACCTGACACCCCCTGTCGCCAATCCTGGGATTTTTGAGCGAAAGGGGCGCAAGCTGGTGCGCAAATTGCTCAATTCAATGCAACCCAAGATGAACGGCAAAGATTGACCGCCACGAATCACGGCCCCATTTCAGGAAAAGACACCGTTGGAGAAGCCAGACCCATGACCATCACCCTCATCGATAACCTCAGTCAGTCCAACTCCAATCCAAATATTGGAACCTTGGAATTAAAATCTGATCAAAAAGCCCTCTCTGATGGCCAAAGCTTTGGGCAATTCATGTCTGAAATTTTTCAAGTGCAGGCAGAAATGCCAACCGCCACTGCCCAACACAAAGCCGAACTGGAAGAGCTCCAAGGGCAGGAAATTGCCGCCACGGTGACCCTGACGGAGCAAGCCGCCGTGCTCGAGACAGCTAGCTGGTCCCTCAAAGCCGTGACCCTGGGACCCCATCTGAGCGTCATCACCCCCGAAACCTCCCCCCCGGACTCTCAAAGTCTGGAAGCCTTCGCGCGCGCCCAAGGCCTAGACGAAACCGCCGTCAATTGGCTGTTCGGTGGCCAGGCAGGCACCATGCCAGTCGCCCCCCCACCCACACCAATCGGGCCAAATGCCATGACAGCAGGCAACGCCATGGGCCTCCTGGCGAGCGTGACCGCAGCCCCAGCCAGCAGCCAGGCTGCCAACTTGGGGCCAGACATCGCCCAGATCAGTGACGGGCCTGTCTCCACCACGGCCAGCAGCGCCTTGCCAGGCTCAGTGGCCATTCCAATCAACGCCCAGGTCAATCCACCCCCAGGTCCGGTCAACGGCGCGCCCAA
>JBIKQY010000027.1:0-15086 GCA_044349465.1 Limnohabitans sp.
TCCGGGCGCAGGCTGCGGCCTGCACGCACATGGTTCACCCTGCGACGCCATTCTTCTTCGGGCCATTGCCAGGGTTCGAGGTCTTTGGGAGGGCTTTCAGGTGGCATGTTCGGGCGTCTCCAGAGGAAAGTGGCAGGCCGCCTGCTGCGCTTCACCAAACGATCGCAACAGGGGCAGTTCATTTTTGCACCGGTCTTGAGCAAAGGCACACCGCTGATGAAATGCGCAACCGGGGGGCGGGTTGATCGGGGACGGCAGCTCGCCATGGATGGGCCGAATGTCCTGCACGGGCGCGCCATCGGCCGCAAGGCGCGGCGCGCTGTCAAGCAGGGCGCGGGTGTAGGGATGGTGCGGCGCCTTGAATATCTGCTCGGTCGGCCCAGTTTCGACAATGCGTCCGAGGTACATGATGGCCACGCGGTCGCTCACGTGGCGCACGACGCTAAGGTCGTGGCTGATGAACAGCATGGTCAAGTTCAAATCCCGACGCAGCTGAAGGAACAGGTTGATGATCTGCGCCTGAATGGACACGTCGAGGGAGGCCACCGGCTCGTCGCAGACCAGCGCGTCGGGCCGCATGGCCAGGGCACGGGCGATGGCTACACGCTGGCGCTGCCCCCCAGAAAACTGGTGCGGAAAGCGCTGAGCCGCAGCGGCGTCCAGGCCTACGGCTGTAAGCCAGCGGGTCACATCGCTGTCGGCCTGCGCTCGCGTGATCAACCCATGGGCCAGTGGACCTTCGGAGATCGTCTCGCCCACCCGCATGCGCGGGTTCAGCGAGGCATAGGGGTCCTGAAACACCATCTGTATGCGCGTGGTCACTTTGCGCTTGCCCACCATCACCGGCTCGCCACCCACAGCAGCATGGCCCAGGGTGGGGCCGAGGATGCCAGCGGCCACGCGGCCAAGCGTCGACTTGCCGCAACCGGACTCGCCCACCAAACCCAATGTTTCTCCCCGGTTTACAGACAGCGAAACGCCTTCAACGGCGTGCACCACAGTCGGGCTGGCGATCGAGCCGGTGAGGCGTTTGGCCAGCCGCTCGGCGAAGGGAGGCACCGACGTGAAGCGGCGCGTGATGTCGTCCAGTTGAATAAAGTGACTCACAGACCACTCTCCGCGGCAACGTGGATGTTCAAGGGATGGTGGCAGCTCCAGCTGCGCGGGCTGTCGATGGTTTGCACCGGGGCCGTGCTGCAAATGGCCGTGGCGTGCGCGCAGCGTTCGCGGAAAGCACAGCCAGAGGGCAAGGACGTCAGCGCGGGCGTGGATCCGGGAATCTGCACCAGGTCGCGCCCTGGCGCAGCGCGCGAGGGCAAACTGTCAATCAAGCCCTGGGTGTAAGGGTGTCGAGGGCGGCGCAGCACTTCGGCCGTGGGGCCTTCCTCGATCAGGCGACCGGCGTACATCACCAGCAAACGAGAAGCGAGCACAGAGACGGTCGCCAGGTCGTGGCTGATCCAGACCAGGCTGACGCCCGCTTCACGCACCAGGGTTTTCATCTCGACCAGGATCTGCGCCTGGATCGATACGTCGAGCGCCGTCGTCGGTTCATCGCAGATCACCAGCGCCGGCTGGTTGAGGAAGGCGATGGCAATCGCCACGCGTTGACGCATGCCACCCGACAACTCGTGTGGGTAGGCCTCAAGGCGTCGCTCAGGGTCGGGGATACCCACCTTGCCCAGCGCTTGCAGCGCGCGTGCGCGCATCTGCGCAGCATCCGGTCGGCCATGGGCCTGCATCGCCAGTTGCATCTGCGCATAGACCGTCAGCACTGGGTTCAGGGTGCTCATCGGGTCCTGAAAGACCATGGCAATGCGTCGTCCGCGAAGCGTCCGCAGTTGCTGGCGTGACATGCCGACGAGCTCCTGCCCTTCCAGCCGGACCGAGCCGCCCGTGATCCGCCCGGGCAAGTCGATCAGACCGAGGATGGAATACCCGGTGACGCTTTTTCCAGAGCCGGACTCGCCCACCAGTCCCACGATCTCACCGGCAAAGACATCAAACGAGACCCCGTCAACCGCCCGGGCGATACCCGAACGGGTGGCGAACTCAGTCGCAAGGTCTCTGACCTGAAGCAGAGGTGCCGACGCACCGGTCGTCGCAATGCCCTTGTCCACAGAAGATGGCATTTCGCCCTTGGGCAGCGAGTTTTGGGGGTTGCTCATCGCTTGAGCCTCGGGTTGAGCTGGTCGCGAATCTGGTCGCCCACAAGGTTGATGGCGACGATCAGCACGATGAGCGCGATGCCGGGGTAAATCGAGATCCAGTAACGACCTGACAACATGTACTGAAAACCATTGGCAATCAGCATGCCCAGCGAGGGCTCTGACACAGGCATCCCCAGACCCAGAAAGGACAGCGTGGCCTCCAGGGCGATCGAGCTGGCGACTTGCACCGTGGCAACGACGATCAGCGGCGGCAGGCAGTTGGGAAGCACATGACTGAACGCAACGCGGAACGAACTCAGCGGGGTTGACAAGGCCGCCTCGACATAGTCCTTGGAACGTTCGGCAGACGCAGCGCCGTGGGCGGTGCGCGCAAAGTAAGCGTACTGCGCAGTGACGAGCGCCGCGATCAGGGGCCACTTACCCTGGCCGAGCAAAGCCGAAAGCACCAGGGCCAGCAAAATGGCCGGAAAAGACAACTGAAGGTCGATGATGCGCATGATCAAGGCTTCAACACGTCCGCCAGAAAAACCGGCCAGTGTGCCCAAAGACGCTCCGATGACGAAGGCAATTGCGCCAGCCATCAGGCCCACCTGCAGTGAAATTCGCAGCCCATAAAGGATGCCCGAATACAGGTCGCGCCCCTGCGAATCGGTACCCAGCCAGTGGGTAAAGCCCTTGCTGCCCACATAGCCGGGCGGCCGGCGGGCGTCCATCAGCGCCAGGTTGGACAGATCGTACGGGTCTTGAGGCGTGATCCATGGAGCCAGCAGGGCCAGCAACACGATCAGCACGAGCACAACAAAAGCGACGACTGCGACACGGTCTTGCGCAAACTCTCGCAGGAAGCCGCGCAGCGGTGTCTCCATGGGTGGGATGGCTGTACTCATGATGACTTGCGCGCACGCAGGCGCGGATCGAGGGCGGCGTAGGCGATATCCACCGTCAGGTTGATCGTGATGAACAGCAGCGATACAAGCATCAGATAGGCCACCATCACTGGCCTGTCCAGCACGGAGATCGAATCGATGATCAGCTTGCCAACGCCAGGCCAGGAGAAGATGGTTTCGGTGACCACAGCGAAAGCCAGGGTCGACCCCAGCTCCAGACCGAACACGGTGACCAGCGGTATGGCAATCAGGCGCAGCACGTGATGGCGAAGGATGGTCCACTCGCTTTCGCCAGCGGCTCGCGCAAAGCGCACGGTGTCGGTCAGCATCACCTCGCGCGTTCCGGCGCGCGCCAGCCTGATCAACAACGCCAACTTGAACAGCGCCAGGTTGATAGCGGGCAGCAGCATGTGCATGAGCCCGTTACCGGTCAAAAAGCTCCACTCGACACCGAACAGCATGACCGTCTCGCCGCGTCCGCCTGCGGGCAGCAGCCCCAGGTTGACGGCGAACACGAAGATCAGGATCAGGCCGATCCAAAACGACGGCACTGAAAAACCCAGCACAGACACGCCCATGATGGCGCGGGCCGCCACGCTGTTGGGCGCGTACCCGGCAAACATGCCCAGCGGCACGCCGAGCAGCGCTGCGCCAAAGACGGCAGTCAGTGTGATCTCCAGAGTCGCTGGCAGGCGCGACAAGATCAGGTCTAACACTGGCATGTTGTAAACAAAGGACCGGCCAAAGTCGCCCGTGATCAGTCTCTGCAGAAAAATGCCATATTGCTGCCACAAAGGCAGGTCAAAGCCATAGGCGCGTATCGTTTGTTCGCGAATCTCTTGCGTCACGTCCGGCGAGATCATGACATCGATCGGATTGCCGACTGCATACACGCCAACAAAGACCAAGGCAGAGATGACCAGCATCACGACCACGGCCTGCATCAGGCGCTGAAGAATAAATGGAAGCACGGTGGCGCGCCGGGTTCAGTCCCAGCCTCCCTCTATGAGCGCTCGGGTCTCGTCAACGGCAACATCCCACATCGCCATCAACTCTTCGTCTGGACGCTGGTACATGCCACCGAAGTTGCCGTCGCCAATGAGCATCTTCTTTTGAGCCGGATCGACGCGCAGGTATTTTTCGATGTCGATCATCGGTTTGCGTTCGGTGGGCATGGCCACGTTGGCCAGCCGGGTCCAAGGCAGATTTTCCATCCACGATGCGTGCGAGGCCAATGGGTCGATTTCCTTGACCTTGGCCAAGGTGCGGGGCGCGTTCCACCAGTTGTGCCACTTGACCTGCACGCCGCGGTTGCGGTCGAGCCATTCCAAAATAGCGCCGTGAGCGGGACTGTTTCCACCATGGCCATTGACGATGACGATCTGCCGAAAGCCGGTGCGCACCATGTGGTCCAGGATGTCGCACATGAGCGCGCACAGCGTGGACAGGCGCAGCGAGACCGTGCCAGGATAGTCAACAAAGCTGGGCGTGAAGCCATAGTTGATGGTCGGATAGACCGGCACGTTGATGGTTTTTGCGGCGTCGATGGCAACCCGCTCGGCCAGGATAAGGTCGACGCACAGACTCAGGTAGCCATGTTGTTCGGTCGAACCCAGTGGCAACACGGCGCGTTGATCGTGCTTGACGTGCTCCTGCACCTGCATCCAGTTCATGTCGGCAAGTCTCATGAATATGTCCTTCAGGGTTGGGCCGGTTCGGCCGAGGGTTGCAGCTGGCTGTCAAACATGGAAAGCACAACCTTAGCCATCAAAACCGAAAGCGTTTCGCGCTCGACCAGGCTAAGGGGCGACAACATTTCTTCTTCAAAAGCCATGAAGCGGGGAATCGCTTCGTCAAGAATGGCCTGGCCAGCGGGGGTCAGCGTCAAATTCTGCTGGCGTCGGTCGGTCCGGGCTTCGCTGCGTGCAATAAGGCCCAGTTTGGCTATGCGGTTAACTGCCCGGCTCAGCGTGTTCTTCGGGAACGCCGTGGAGGCAGCGATCTCGCTGGCGGTCACGCCATCGAACAGACCCAAGCTGTACAAAATCACAAACTCGGCGCGTGCCAAACCAAAGCGCTCTTCGACCCAGCCATAAAGCGGCGTGTTGTACCGCAGGCTGAGGTAGTTAAAGCGCGCAGCAAATCCGCACGGGTTACGCCAGAGTCGTGCGTGCGTTAGCGCATCGAGCCGGTGTCGCACGAGCATGGCACTTGAGCCCGTTTCCGGCTCAGCTGGGTCGTTTGCTGAGAGTGGCTGCATTGGTTCCAAAATGAACAACATAGATGGGGGAATGCGCGTATGGTACCAAGCTTTCTCGTCGCCGCAACCAGCATTTTCTGTTTTTTACCCTGCACCGATCTGGTTCATGCTCGACAAGATCGCGCCAAATCAGTGCATGGAGCAATTCGTCAAATTAGTTCCAAAAGGTATTGACTCGAAAGAAGCTCGGGCTTAAATTCGCAACTGTCAGTCACGCGGCTTGCGCGTGACAAACCTCAACAGGAGTTTCACCATGCGTTCCTTTTTGACAGGCGTGTTGTGCGCCACAGCGCTGCTGACATCGGCGAGTGCCCAGACCTTGACCATTGGCGTGCGTGGGGGTCCCGACTCCATCGACCCGCACTTCACAGCCACCGGCACGCACGCCGAATCACTCAAGCACGTCTTTGACACGCTGGTGTGGTCCGGCGACGGCCTGGAGATCGAGCCACGCTTGGCCGAGAGCTGGAAGGCCATCAACAACACGACTTGGGAGTTCAAGCTGCGCAAGGGTGTGAAGTTCCACGACGGCTCGGATTTCACCGCCTCAGACGTTAAATTTTCGATTGAGCGCATTCCAGTGGTGTCAGGACCCAACCCAACCACGATCTATGTGCGCCGTGTCAAGGAAGTCAAAATCATCGATCCCCTGACTGTGCAGGTGATCACCGACGGCGCAGCACCCACTTTGCCGAACGACTTCATCCGTCTGTTCATCGTCTCGGCGAAGGCTGCGGCGGGCCTGACCAAGGACAACGCCAACGAGGCCTTCAATTCGGGCAAAGCTGCGGTTGGCACCGGCCCCTACAAATTCGTGTCTTGGCAACCCAAGGGCGATCTGGTGCTTGACCGATTTGACGGTTACTGGGGCCCGAAGGAGCCCTGGGCTCGTCACGTGCGCAAAGAAATTGCCAACGACGCGGCCCGTGTGGCCCAGCTCAAGGCCGGTCAGCTTGACCTGATTACCCGCGTGCCCGCCACCGACGTGAACACACTCAAGCGCGACTCGAAACTCAATGTGCAGACCATCGACACAGTCTATGTTTTCAATGTCGAACTCGACATGCGCGACAAGCTGCAAAACGCCAGCAACAAGGACGGTTCGCCGCTGGCGAAAAATCCGCTGCTTGACTTGCGCGTACGCCAAGCGATTGATCTGGCGATTGACCGCAAAAGCTTGGTCGAATTCGCCATGGAAGGCCTGGGCAAGTCTGCCGGCCAAATGGTGACACCGTCGATCTTTGGCTTCAACAAGTCGCTGCCCGAGCCCAAGTTCGATCCGGCGGCTGCCAAAAAACTGATGGCCGATGCGGGTTATCCGAACGGCTTCAAGATCCAGTTCTCTTTCACCAAAGACCGACTGCCCGGGGACACTCAGGTCGGCACCTCGATTGCGCAGATGCTGGCGGCGATTGGCATTGATGCCACCCCCAATGCACAACCTGCCGCAGTCTTCTTCCCGGCCCGCACCCGGGGTGATTTTTCGATGTCGATGTCTGGTTGGGGCACGCTGACTGGCGAGGCGCATTACACGCTGTCGTCGTTGGCGCACTCGAACGACAAGAAGATGGGCGCGTTCAATGTGCTCAATTACAACAACCCCGAGATGGACCGGCTCTTGCAAGCTGCTGCCATTGAGATGGATGTTGCCAAGCGCCGCAAGTTCCTCGAAGACGCCAACGCGCTGGTCGATAAAGACAAACAACGCCTGCCCATTGTGGCTGTGGGTTCGGCCTGGGCAATGCAAAAGAGCAAAGTCACCATCAAGCCGCGTGTGGACGAAGACACGCTGGCAATGAACATCAAACCGGCGAGATAAGACATGGCTGAGATGGCACTGGGGCTGCACGGAGGTTGTGGCACGCTGGAGCGCAGCCTGCAAAGCGAAGCGGACTGGGCTGAAAGCCGTGAACACATGGCGCAGGCCTTGCGCGCAGGCTGGAAAATTCTGCGCAGCGGCGGCACTGCCCTGGATGCCGTGCAGGCGACCGTGGTCGTGATGGAGGACAGCCCGCACTTCAACGCTGGACATGGCGCTGCGCTGACGGCACGCGCCGAGCATGAGTTGGATGCCGCCATCATGGACGGCAACAACCTGGCCGCTGGAGCGGTGTGCATGGTGCGCCGGGTGCGCAACCCGATTGAGGCCGCGCGCGCTGTGCTCGATGGCGCAACAGCCGTGCTGCTGGCAGGCGATGCGGCAGACGAGTTCGCGGCCAGCGTCGGCCTCTCCATGGTGGATCCGTCCTACTTCACCACCCAACGCCGCATAGACGCCCTGCGCCTGCTGCAGCAGCGCGCCGAGTCTGGGGCGTTCGTTCCGGCCACTGAAGCGGAAAAGCACGGCACAGTCGGCGCTGTGGCGCGTGATGCGAACGGACACCTGGCGGCAGCCACCTCCACAGGCGGATTCAACAACAAACCCCCAGGCCGGGTCGGTGACAGCCCCATCATCGGTGCAGGCACCTATGCACAAGATGGCATTTGCGCGGTGTCGTGCACCGGGCAGGGAGAAATCTTCATTCGCCGGGTGGCCGCTTACGATCTTGCGGCGCGCATGCAATACGGCGGGCAGTCATTGCAAGATGCGGCAAATGCCTTGGTATTCGATACCCTTACCAGTCACAAAATCGGTGCGGGGATGGTCACGCTCGGTGCCACCGGGAACCCGTTCGCGCCTTACAACACGCTGGGCATGTACCGTGGCTGGATCACGACAGAGGGTGACATGACGGTGGCCACCCATGCCGAACTGCACAACATGGGAAAAGCATGATGACGCAACAGCGTGAACCCATTCTGATTTGGGGTGCAGGGGCCATCGGGGGCGTGCTGGGGGCCTATTGGACCCGTGCCGGTCTGCCGGTCCAGATGGTGGACATCGTGGCCGAGCATGCCGCTGCCTGCCGCACCACGGGCTTGAACATCAGCGGCCCGGTTGAGCAGTTCAGGCAAGTCGTGCCCTGTGTCACGCCGCAAGAGCTGCGTGGTACCTTTAGCGCCATCGTTCTTGCAGTCAAGGCGCAGGCGACCGAAGACGCCATGGCCATGCTGCTGCCGCATCTCGCACCCGATGGCTTTGTTCTCTCCGCACAAAACGGCCTGAATGAGTTAACGATAGCCCGCCTCGCAGGCGCCGAGCGCACCATGGGGTGCTTTGTCAATTACGGGGCTGACTGGTTGGGTCCTGGCGAGATTTTGTTTGGTAACCGCGCCGCCGTGGTCGTGGGCGAGATCGACGGAAGTGTCCGTGAACGCACACGGCAGATGCACCGTGACCTCGCCATTTTCGAGCCCGCTGCGGTGCTGACCGACAACATCTGGGGTTATCTGTGGGGCAAGCTCGCTTACGGCGCGATGCTGTTTGCCACTGCGCTGACCACCGACTCGATGACTGCGAATTTTGAGGACCCGCAGCGTTTTGTGGTGTTCGACCGGCTCGCGCGCGAAGTCATGGCGGTGGCTGCTGCACGGCACGTCGTGCCCATCGGGTTCAATGGCTTTGATCCCGCCTGTTTCGCGCCGGGTGCGTCCGACGCCGGGGCACGCGCGTCGATTGCGGCTCTGGCTGAATTCAACCGCTACACAGCCAAAACTCACTCCGGCATCTACCGCGATCTGGCGGTGCGCAAACGCAAGACCGAGGTCGATCCTCAAATCGGGGTCATTGCAGAGATCGGGCGCGAGGTCGGCGTGCCGACACCCGCCATCCGTTGCCTGGTGGCCCTGATTCATGCCATTGAGGACGGAAGCAAACCGATGTCTTCAGACACTTTTTCCGAATTGATTGCAGTGTGCGAAAGAGCCCCTGCCATCTCGACCTGATCGCATCGCCATGCACATCGACCTTTCAAGTCAGACTGCCATCGTCACAGGTGCGGCGCACGGATTTGGCCGTGCGATCTGCCTGACCCTGGCAAGCCATGGCGCTCGTGTATGGGCGCTGGACATCGTTGAGCATGAGCTCGCGGAAACTGCACGCTTGTGCGTGGCCGAAGGGGGATGGTGCGAAGCCCGTGTGCTGGACATTACGCGGCCGCAGGCCGTACAGGCACTGGTGGCAGAGATCGGCGCAGCCGGCCCTCCTGTTGCCATCTTGGTGAACAACGCAGGAGGTGTGCTTGGACAAGTTGGTCAACCCCTTGAGGCGGTGACACCTGAGCAATGGAACGCCATCTTTGCCGTGAACGTGAGCGGCGCTTTCTATTTGTGCCAGGCAGTCGCTCCTGGCATGAAGGCCGCCAAGCGTGGGCGGATCATCAACATCGCCAGCGGAGCCGGTCTGACCATCACCCTCACCGGCATCCAGGCCTATGCAGCGTCCAAGGCAGGGCTGGTGAGCCTGACGCGTCAGCTAGGACATGAACTCGGCGAATGGGGCATCACGGTCAATTGCATCGCGCCCGGATTCGTACGCTCCAACCCAAACACGGAGAGGCAATGGGATGCCATGGGCGAGGCCGGACAGGCGGCTTTGTTGAAAAACATTGCCCTTAAGCGCCTGGGCACGCCGCAAGACATTGCCAATGGGGTTTTGTTCTTTGCCTCGGAACAGGCCGGCTGGATCAGCGGGCAGACGATTTCAATCGACGGCGGAAAGTAGGCCTGGCGCTTAAGATTCAATGGGCGCGGGATCTTGCCAAAGTCCCAGTCGTTTGTCTCGCGCCCGTGAATCAGATTTTGCCTGCGCTACGCGGCCCCAGGCGATTGCTCATCGACATACAAGCACGGGCCTTATTTGGCAATGGGCGCAATGCTGCTGAATTGGTCGGTCCACAACCTCAAACCTGGTTGGTCTAGAGGTTCATGTCTCAGGAAACGGCCAGCATCATCACGCACCTCGCGGTTCACGGAAGGGTGGGCTTTCAAGTAAGCGTGGTCTTGGGTCATGATGAAGTGCAAGTTTCTGCGCACGTTGCGGACCTCGTCAACCGCTTGGTATTTGTGGCGGAACGCCATCCCCAAGCCCTCTGACTGCGCCTTCACGACAGGGTAGAGGTTGAGGTAGGCGTTGGTGATGTTGATGGCGATGTAGCCGTCAGGTTTGAGGTGATCGCGGTAAATCTGAAAGGCTTCCCGCGTCAACAGATGGATGGGCACCGATCCGCCGGTGAACGCATCCAAAACAATGACGTCGTACAGCTTGTCTTTGGGCAACTGCTCCATGCGCAACCGTGCATCACCGAGCAAAATATTTTGCTCGCGCGCCTTGCAAGACGCCAGGTTGTCAAACCATTCTTGGGCAAATCGAACCGCAGCAGGGTTGATCTCGTAAAAATCGTAAGCATCGGCCTCCCGGGCGTAATTGGCCAAGGTTCCGGCGCCCAAACCGATGAGCGCGACCGAAAGATTCGGCTTTTGCGACATGGCCCACAACAAGGTTTCGCCTATGCCACTGTCGCGTGCGTAGTAAGTGGTGGGCACATGGCGAAGTGACTCCGACAAAAACTGCTGTCCGTGGGTGACATTGCCACTGAAAAACACCCGGTCGTTGCGCTCGGGCTCGTTCACAAATCGGCGCTCTTTGACGGAAACCGTGCCGTAAAAATTTCTCTCTTGGTCCAGCAGTATTTCTGTGCGGTCGGCTTTGTGCAGCTCGCGCCAAGACCACGGGTTTTGCATGGCCACCAGCAAAGCCACCATGACGGTGGCCGTGAGCACGCCCGCAAGACGCCCCGCCAAAGCAGGACGCTTTGAATCCGAGCGAAACAATACTTGGCAGGCCAACAAGGCCACCAAAATCAAGGCCATCAACCACTCGTGGTAATCGTCAAACCATTGGGTCGCCACCAAGGTGACGAACAAACCACCAAACGCCCCACCCACGGACATGCACAGGTAAAACTCGGTCAGCCGACGCGTGTCCACGGGCCTGCGGCGATAGAGTTCGCCATGGCACAACATGCACACCACAAACAACAAAGCGTAGTGCGACCACCGCACTTCGTTGACGCCATAGTCCCACTCAATGCCCAACCAGCGCGGTATGTCACTCAAACCAGCGGTGACCAGCAGCAGCGCCAAGGCCAAGAAGGCAAACAACTTGGGGCGGTACCAACGGGGGTGGTCAAAAGTCAGGATGAAAGTGACCAAGTACAGGCCCAAGGTGGAAATCCACAACCGGGGCTCTGGCGCCACGTCGTGGCTGATTTGATCGGTGGCTGCAATGAAAACCAGCGAAGCCAATGCGGGCAAAGCCACCCATGAAAAACGCTGTGTAAAAGACGTTTGGCTTGGATGCCCAACGTGTTCAGCGGCCGCAGGCGTTGCAGACTCGGTGCCCCCCGCTTGTGCATCTGCACCGCTTTGCGCCTTGTTTTGCCAAGCGCCCAACGCAACCGGCAAACACAAAAGGGCGAACACCCAAAAACCAGCGGTCCAGAGTTGACCCATTTCTTGCTGCTCAAGCCAAGGCTCAAGCACATAAGGAAAAGACAACAGGGCCAAGAACGAACCCACATTGGACAAGGCATACAAGCGAAAAACAGACGATGCATGTGCCGTGCTGGTGAACCAATGCTGAACCAAGGGCCCCGTGGTGGCCAAACAAAAATACGGCAAACCCACACTCGCACCCAAAATCAACAAGACCTGAAAGACCGGCGAATCGGGCGACTCGGGCCGCAGTTCAGTGCCGGGCAAAACCCTGGAAGCCAACAAGGCGGCCACAACCAACAAAACCACATGGATCCGGGCCTGTGTTTGGCGAGACGGCACCTTGGCCAATGCATGCGCATACAAATAACCCAAGCACAACAAGGTCTGAAAAAACAGCATCGCTGTGGTCCAAACAGCAGGACTGCCACCAAACCACGGCAAGATTTGTTTGCTCAGCAGAGGTTGAACCTGAAACAACAAAAATGCGCTCGTGAAAATCGTGAGTGCAAAAGGCAGGAAACTCCAGAGATTGGGTTTGATGGCGGTTTTTGGATTCATGTTCAAGGATGAATGCATGGCGATTCATCTATTTGGGCGAGAAATTGATGCTAAGGACAGATGATTGATTTTCAGCCCGCGAGCCTGGTTATTTTGTTTTAACGGCGAGATCGTAATGCATCTTTTAAAGCCATCCGAAAACTGACCACCCCTATTCAATGGAGTCCGACCCTCCCAAAGTGGCTTGAACGGTCGAACCCCAAAGGCAGGCAATACCCAATGAATCACCGCCCGCGAATTCCCGTCAATAATCTTGTTGTGTGTTTCGCTCCCAAAAATTGATTACCTAATTCAGACACCTTGATGAGCCAGCAGATCCACCCCCCTCTTCCCATGCCTGCTGCCGATGCAGCACAACGCCGCCTGGTGCAGGTGCTTTTTATCGGTGTCTTCATGGCGGCACTCGATTCAGCCATCGTGGGGCCGGTTCTGCCTGCATTGCGTGAAGCCTTTGGCGTCGACAACCGAAGCGCCGGACTGCTCACCACCGTTTTCTCCTTGAGTTCGCTGTGCAGCACGGCGTTGATGGCTTACTTCAGTGACCGCCATGGCCGCCGACCGGTGTATCTGTCCAGTGTGGCGCTTTTCGCCATCGGCTCTGTGTGCATTGCCGCTGCACCCAGCTTTGACTTGCTGCTGCTCGGGCGTGTCATTCAGGGCATCGGCGCAGGGGGCATTGCGCCGGTGGCCAGTGCCGTGATTGGTGATGTGTTCACCGCCGAGCGGCGGGGCCGTATTTTGGGGCTGATTGGTGCCACACACGGCATGGCCTTTGTGCTCGGGCCGCCACTGGCGACCGTGCTCACTTCCACTTTGGGCTGGCGCTGGCTGTTCCTGGTCAATATTCCTGTTGCGCTGGTCGTGCTGCTCTTAGGTGCCCGCAGCTTGCCGCGTCAGCACAGCGTGGCGGCACCTGGGCCGGTTGACCTGGCAGGTATCACGGTCACTTTGGTGTTTCTGCTGTGTTTGGTGATGGGTATTTCTCGCTTGGCGGACTCGGCCACGGGGATGCTGCTGTGGCCTTGGTTTCTGGCTGCCAGTGGCGTGCTGCTGGCCGCTTTGGTGGCCATTGAGAAACGACAGGCACAACCGCTGATTCCGATGGACCTGTTTGCAAACCGGCAACTGGCTTTTGCCTATGTGCTGACCTTGGGCGTGGGGTTCTCCATGGGTGGGATTGTCTTTTTGACCACCATCGCCACGCTGGCTTATGGAGTCAGTGTGGAGCACGCGGGGCTGTCACTGCTGCCTCTGGTGCTGTGCTCCATGGTGGGCTCGATGGCGGCTGGGCGGCTGCTCAACCGACTGGGTGCCCGCAACATGGTGATCTTTGGTTTTGGGCTGTTGACGCTGGGTTACCTGCAAAGCGCCGTGCCACAGACCGGCTTTACCGCGTTCGTGGGGGCGTCTGTGCTGGTCGGTATTGGCTTGGGCGTGGTGGTCAGCGGCGCGCTGCGCACCATTGCCATCGATGAAGCGCCACCGGCCCTGCGCGGCACAGCCCAAGGGCTGATCAACATTTTCAATGCCGTGGGGACACTGTTGGCTGTGACCTGCATCAGTGCCATTGCTGACTTGAATGGCGGCGAGCTGACAGGCTTTGGCCATGCTTATCTTGTTCTGGGCTTGAGCATGCTCGTGATGCTGTTGGTGGCGTTCGGACTGAAAAGGAGGTCAACCTAATCTGTAGTCGAGTTGATCTTTTCAATCGGTAAATAGTCTGGCCCAAACGGCACAGGAACGGGGAGAAACCACCTTCACCCGGGACTTCCAGCCTTGTGTCATTGGTTGATGATTCTGATCACCAATTTGCGGTCCACCATGAAGTTTGTCGCACTCATCACCACCCCATCCAATGCGCGCACCAGTTTGACAGTGATGTTCCCGCCGACCGCGATTTGACCAGCTTGTGGGCGTAGTGCCGATCTTGCTGTGGCCAGACCGTTCATTGGGCTCGCGCTGGTCAAACTGAAATCGGCGGCCTTGATCAAAGGGTCATCGGCGTCAACACGCAAGTCGCCTCTTTTTTCAGGCGATTCACTTCAGGGCAAGCCGTATGCCCGTGATCGCCATTTCAAGGTTGCTCTGCAGCTTGACCCCGGGTTGTGGCCTGCTCGCGCATGAATATATAGAGACCTGAGGCCACGATGATGGTCGAGCCCATGACCACACTCCAAGCCGGAACATCCCCAAAAAACAAGAAGCCCAGCAACACGGCCCAAACGATCAGTGTGTATTGATAGGGCACAACAACGGCTGCAGGCGCGTAGCGCAAAGCCCGATTGACGCCCATGTGGGCCAGTGCCGAGACGATTCCCAGCAAGCTAAGACATAGAAAATCGAACAGGCTCGGTTGTACCCAGAAAAAAGGCGCAATCACCAGGCCGAACAAAAACGCACTCGCGACTTGCCATGTGACCAGTGCAACCTCATCAGTTCCTGCGAGTCTGCGGGTGAAGATATTGAGACCAGCAAAAAGAAGGGTTCCACCAATTGGAATGAGCACAGCCCAGCCATAACCCTCACCAGTCGGGCCGACTGCAATCAGAACACCCACAAACCCGATGACAATGGCCAACCAACGTCGCCAGCTGACGTGCTCCTTGAGAAAGACAATTGCAAAAAATGTGACAAAAATCGGCCCAGCCAAGTAGAAGGCCACGGTATCGGCCAGCGGCAAATACATCACAGCCCAGTAGAAAAAGGCCACCTCTGCTGTCGAACAAATGGCTCTACAAATATGGAGCCAAGGCCGCTCTTGCACAAGAATGGCACGAAAACCCACCCGCCGGACGGCCGGTGCCAGCATGATGCCCGCCGCCAAAGATCGAA
>JBIKQY010000240.1:0-4586 GCA_044349465.1 Limnohabitans sp.
TCAAAGCCCATTTGCTCCATGCCTTCGATCATCGAGGCGGGTGGCGCAGCGCCTGCCACCATGGCTTTGATGCCCGCAGGCACCCCCGCCTTCATGGCCGCCGGGGCATTGACCAGCAATCCGTGCACGATGGGCGCGCCGCAGTAATGCGTGACACCCTGGTCCCGCATGGCGTCGAACATGGCCTGCGCGTCCACCTTGCGCAAACACACGTTCACACCCGCACGCGCCGCCACCGTCCAAGGGAAGCACCACCCGTTGCAATGGAACATGGGCAGCGTCCACAAATAGGCCGCGTACTTGGGCATGTCCCATTCCAGAATGTTCGAGATCGCATTGGTGGCCGCGCCCCGGTGGTGGTAGACCACGCCCTTGGGGTTGCCTGTGGTGCCGCTGGTGTAGTTCAGGGCAATCGCGTCCCATTCATCGCCGGGCAGGCTCCAGGCAAAGTCGGCGTCACCGCGGGCCACAAATGCTTCGTACGTGACGGTCCCCAGCGGCTCGGTGGCCCCAGTGAACAACGCATCCTCCACATCAATCACCAACAAAGGCCGTGTGGATTGGCGCAGCGCCAGCGCTTTTTTCATCACGCCCGCAAACTCCGGGTCCACGATCACGGCCTTGGCCTCGCCGTGGTCGAGCATGAAGGCCACGGTCTCCGGGTCCAGTCGGGTGTTCAGGGCATTGAGCACCGCCCCCGCCATGGGAATGCCAAAGTGCGCTTCGACCATGGGCGGCGTGTTGGGCAGCATCACGGCGACCGTGTCGTTCTTGCCAATGCCCGCTTGCGTGAGGGCACTGGCCAGTTGGCGGCAGCGGCGGTACGTGGTGGCCCAATCCTGGCGCAAATCGCCGTGCAGGATGGCCAGGCGATGGGGGTACACCTCGGCCGTGCGCTCGATGAAGCTCAGCGGCGAAATCGGGGCGTGGTTGGCGGGGGTTTGGGGCAAGTCCTGGTCGAAGATGCTGACTTTGGTATCGGTCATGGAGGGGTCCTGTTGAGGCTGACGCTCAGATGTTCACCAGTTTGCCCGACCCGGCGCTGAAATCCATGCTGGTTTGCCCCAAAACCCGCACGGAATGAACCGTCCTTATCGGCGAAAATAGCCCTCTTATGGCCATCCCCCAGTCTTTCATCCAGGAGTTGCTGTCCCGCGTCGACGTGGTCGACATCGTGGGCAAGTACGTGCAGCTCAAGAAAGGCGGCGCCAACTTCATGGGCCTGTGCCCTTTTCACGGCGAGAAATCCCCCAGCTTCAGCGTCAGCCCCACCAAGCAGTTTTTCCATTGCTTTGGCTGCGGCAAAAACGGCAATGCCATCGGCTTCTTGATGGAGCACGCGGGCATGACCTTTATTGAGGCGGTTAAAGACCTGGCCCAGCAAACCGGCATGGTGGTTCCCGAAGAGCAACAATCGCCCGAAGACCGCGCCAAAGCCGCCGCCCAAAAAGCCAAGCAAGACAGCCTGAGCGATGTGCTGGAAAAAGCGGGTGACGCTTACCGCGAGCAGCTCAAAATCACGCCACGGGCAGTTGACTATCTCAAGGGCCGGGGCCTGTCGGGCCAGATTGCCAAGCGCTTTGGTCTGGGCTATGCGCCCGAAGGCTGGCGCTCGCTGGCCAGCATCTTCCCCAAATACGACGACCCGCTCTTGGCCGAATCTGGCCTGGTGATCGTCAACGAAGAAGATGACAAGCGCTACGACCGTTTTCGCGACCGCATCATGTTCCCGATCCGCAACATCAAGGGCGAGTGCATCGGCTTTGGCGGTCGGGTGATTGGCAGCGGCACACCCAAATACCTCAACTCACCCGAAACCCCGGTGTTCCACAAAGGCCGAGAGTTGTATGGCCTGTACGAAGCCCGCGAAGCCTTGCACAGCGCAGGCTACGTGCTGGTGACCGAAGGCTATATGGACGTGGTGGCCTTGGCGCAGCTGGGCTTTGCCAACGCCGTGGCCACGTTGGGCACGGCCTGCACTCCCGACCATGTGCAAAAGCTGTTCCGCTTCACCGATTCGGTGGTCTTCAGCTTTGACGGCGACGGCGCAGGCCGCCGCGCCGCGCGCAAGGCGCTGGACGGTGCCCTGCCCTACGCCACCGATGTGCGCAGCATCAAGTTTTTGTTTTTGCCCGCCGAGCACGACCCCGACAGCTATGTGCGCGAGTTTGGCCAAGAGGCTTTTGCCGAGCAGATCAAGCAGGCCATGCCCCTGTCGCGCTTTTTGATCGAAGCGGGCAGCGTCGACTGCGATCTGCAAACGGCCGAAGGCCGCGCCCGCCTGTCCAGTCAAGCTCGCCCGCTGTGGCAGCTGTTGCCCGAGGGTGCGCTCAAGCAGCAATTGCTGTCGGAGCTGGCGCAACTCATTCAGCTGGAGACCGCAGGCCTTGAAAAACTGTGGGGCCAACAAGCGGCCAGTGACCAGCGCTTTGCACCACGCAGCCAAGCCCCTGCCCCAGGCCCCTCCATGCAGTCCGCCAACTCGGCCTTCAGTCAAGCTGCCAGTGCAGGGCATGACGAATACCCCAATTTCGAGCCCAACTACGGCGAGCCACAGGCCTGGTCGGTTGCCAACACCTTTGTGCCGTCCAACGGCAACAGCCACTGGAAAAACAAAAACCCCAACTGGACGCCGGGCAGCAAGTTTGGCAACAGCAAATACAAACGTGAGCAGCCACCGGTTTACACCGGCCCGCGCACCGTGCCCGCCAGCCGAGCCGATCACGCCGCCCGCCTGCTGCTGGGCAACATGGCGCTGTGGGAGTCATTGGCTGGCGAAGACCACGCCATGTTGTGCGCCCTGCCCGCGCCGCATGGCCCGCTGTTTGCCTGGCTCGAATCACAGTTTCACGAACAAGGGGCTTTGGGCTGGTCCACCTTGCGCGAGAACATGCAAGGCCAGCCCTTTGCAGACGACGCCACCCGCTGGATGGCGCAAGACAAACTGAGCGCTGTGGCTGGCAGCGAAGACGCCACCCCGCCCGACCCGCAAGAAGCCCGGCAGGAACTGCGCCGCTTGCTCACCCTGCTGATGATCGACCGCCTCAAGCAGCTCGAAACCGAAGCCCTGACGCAAGCCAGCACCGGCCAAGACCCCGAAGCCCAGCAACGCTGGCGCAGCCTGCACGAACGGCGCAAAGCACTGATGGCCGCAGCTGCAGCCTTGCAGGCCGCCAGCTGATCCACGACCGCAGTGCGTTACAGGCACATCGTGACATGCTGTTCGGGGCGTGTGCCACGCCCATCGCCCACGGGGTGGGCTCCTACAAAGGTACGGCAGCGATTACTTGCCCACCAACTCGTTGAATTTGTCCGCCTCGAAGGTCTCGCGTTTGGCGGCATCGCCGGGCATGGCCACTTGCTGCTGGGCACACAGCTGCTCCAGCGCTTGCCAGATCATGGCAATTTGGTGCTCCTGGCCTGCGGCGTTGTCGATCAGGCCGCGCAAGGCCTGGCTCAGAGGGTCGTCGTTTTGCGTCACGCCATAGGCAGAAAAACCCATTTTCGAAGCAACTTCTTCGCGCTTGGCGTCTTGTTCGGCCTGGATGATGCGCGCCGGGTTGCCCACCGCCGTAGCCCCAGCCGGCACCGGCTTGGTCACCACCGCGTTCGAGCCCACCTTGGCCCCATCGCCCACCTCAAAACCACCAAGCACCTTGGCACCCGCGCCAATGACCACATCGCGGCCCAAAGTCGGGTGGCGCTTGGCCCCTTTGTACAAAGAGGTGCCGCCCAAAGTGACACCGTGGTAAATGGTGCAACCCTCGCCAATCTGGGCCGTCTCGCCAATCACGATGCCCATGCCATGGTCAAAAAACACCCGCTCGCCAATCTGCGCACCGGGGTGGATTTCGATGCCCGTGAGCCAGCGCGACACATGCGAGATGAAGCGCCCCAGCCACTTGAAGCCGTGGTTCCAGCACCAATGCGCCCGGCGGTGTAACACCAGGGCGTGCAGACCCGGGTAACAGGTCAGCACCTCCCAAGCGGTGCGGGCGGCGGGGTCCCGGTCAAGGATGCATTGGATGTCGGAGCGAAGGCGAGAAAACATAGGCCTCAAGTCTATCGTTTGCCGTTGGCCGTCTGGATCATGGCTTTGGCCACCCCGCGCAGGATGTGGATTTCTTCCGGGCTCAGGTCAGCGCGATTGAACAGTTGGTTCAAGCGCGGCATGAGTTTTTTCGGCGCGGCAGGGTCCAAAAAGCCGATATCGGTCAGCGCCTGTTCCAAATGCCCCAGCATGCCTGCCACCTGTTGCGCATCGGCTTTGTCAGCCGGGGCCACCGCGTCTTGCACCGGAAAACCGCCCAAAGCCACCCGCCAGTCGTAAGCCACCACCTGAATGGCTGAGCCCAGGTTGAGCGAGCCAAACTGAGGATTGGTGGGAATGGAAAGCGCCACATGGCAGCGGTACACATCCTCGTTTTTCATGCCAAAGCGCTCGGAGCCGAACAAAAACGCCACACACTGCTCAGGCGCACCGGGCTTCGTCAGCTCGGAAAAGTGTTCACGCGGCGAGCGGGTGGGTGGGCCAAAGTCGCGCGGCGTCATGGCGGTGGCGCACAAATGGGTCACGCCATCCAAAG
>JBIKQY010000241.1:0-4583 GCA_044349465.1 Limnohabitans sp.
TGGATCATGGCCTCAGTGTATGCAAGGGTCTGAAGGATGGCGAGTCTCAACAGTTGTGACGCGCATCAAGGTAGTCACTTTGCACCCAAAGCCAGCTGCATCGCCAGTTGGTTGTGCCGCTCAATGAGCGGCCCCATGTCCACCGTCGTGATCTCGCCCTGGCGCACCACCACGCGACCATTCACGATGGTGTAGTCGGCGTTGTCGCTCGCGCACAGCAGCAGCGCGCCCACCGGGTCATGCACCGCGCCGCCCGCCATGCTGAGGGTGTCGGTGCGGAACATCGCGATGTCGGCGCAATAGCCCTCTTTGATTTGCCCCAGCTCGTGGGCGCGGCCCAGCACTTCGGCACCGCCGCGTGTCGCCAGGCGCAGGGCGTCGCGGGGTGTCATCTCGGCGGGGCCGTGGTCACAACCGAACGGTTCTAATGCGCGGCCCACACGCGCCAGCAACATGGCCTGTCGGGCTTCGTTCAGTAGGTGCGCCGCGTCATTGCTGGCGCTGCCGTCCACACCCAGGCCAATCGGCACGCCTGCGTCGAGCATTTTGCGCAGAGGCAAGATGCCGCTGGCCAGTCGCATGTTGCTGCACGGGCAGTGGGCAATGCCGGTGCGCGTGCGGGCAAACAAATACGTGCCCTCGTCGTCCAGCTTCACGCCGTGCGCGTGCCACACGTCGTGGCCCACCCAGCCCAAGTCCTCGGCGTATTGCGCGGGCGTGCAGTTGAACTTCTCGCGGGTGTAGGCGATGTCGTGGTCGTTTTCGGCCAGGTGGGTGTGCAGGCGAACGCCGTGGGCGCGGGCCAGTTTTGCCGATTCGCGCATCAGGTCTTGGCTCACGCTGAAGGGTGAGCAGGGGGCTACGGCCACATGCGTCATCGCGCCGTAGCTGGCGTCGTGCCAAGTCTCAATCAGGCGCTGGGTTTCTTTCAAGATGGCGGGTTCTTTTTCGACCACGCTGTCGGGCGGCAAGCCGCCTTGCGACTGTCCTACGCTCATGCTGCCGCGTGTGGCCGTGAAGCGCATGCCCATGGTGTGCGCCGCTTCGATGCTGTCGTCCAGCCGCACGCCGTTGGGGTAGATGTAGAGGTGGTCAGAGCTGGTGGTGCAGCCGCTCATCAACAGCTCGGCCATGGCCACTTGGCCCGAGACACGCACCATCTCGGGCGTGAGACCCACCCAGATGGGGTACAAGCCCTGGAGCCAGGAAAACAGCTCGGCGTTTTGCACCCCGGGAATCGCCCGTGTGAGCGATTGATACATGTGGTGGTGTGTGTTGATCAGGCCCGGCACCACCACATGGCGGCGGGCATCGATCACCTCATCCACCTGCTTGACCAGCTCGTCGGTGTTTTCTGTGGCGGGAATGATGCGCTCAATCCGGCCACCGCGGATCAGGAGTGAGGCGTCATGGCGTTCGGTGTTGGCATCGTCTTGTGTGGCGATGCAGCGGGCTCGGTGGATCAGAAGTGTGGTCATGGACTTGTCCTTTGCAAGGGTTGAAACAAGTCGCGGCCGAATCCCCTGGGGTCCGCACAAGGCGGGGTGGGCGAGCACCACGTTGCCGAGCGTACCGGGCTGTGCTGAGTGTGTTTTTCAACGAGCCAGATTGTGCCGCATTCTGATACAGCAAGTCCAGGGAGCTGCTCTGTGACATCCAAGCGCATGGCGAGGAGTGCTGGTGTTCAACTCCGCAACCAGTACCCCGCCCGCGCATAGGTTTTCTTCAGGTGGTCGATGAAAAATCGCACCTTGGCGGGCAGGTATTTCTGCTGCGGATAGACCGCCAGGATGTCGTAGGCGGGCAGGGCGTATTCATCGAGCACGGTCACCAGCTCGCCGCTTTGTAATTGTTTTTGAATCTCCCAAGTGGAGCGCCAGCCCAGGCCCAAGCCTTCGCTGACCCAGCGGTGCAGCAGTTCGCCGTCGTTGCAGTCCAGGTTGCCTTGCACTTTCACGGTCACTGTTTTTTCATCTTTTTGAAAGTACCAGCCGCGTTGCTGACCACCTTGCAAATTGAAGGCCAGGCAGTTGTGTTCACGAAGATCATCCAGTGTTTTGGGTTTGCCGCGTTTCTTGAAATAAGCCGGTGTGCCGCACACCACGCGCTGGTTGGTGGCCAGGTGGATGGCCACAAAGTTCGGGTCGATTTGTCCGCCGATGCGCAACCCCAGGTCGTAGCCTTCGCGCACCAGATCGACCACCCGGTCGGTCAGGTTAAAAGAAATCTGTACCTGTGGGTTGGCTTTGATAAAGGCGCTGGCGTGCGGTGCCACATGCAAACGCCCGAACGCAGCCGGGGCCGACACGATCAGGTGGCCGCTGGCGCGCTGGTGTTGCGAGGACACCGATTTTTCAGCTTCGTCCCAGCGGGCCAAGAGTTGTCGGCACTCGTCCAGATAGCTGGCACCCTGGTCGGTCAGCGTCAAGCGGCGGGTGCTGCGGATCACCAATTGTGTGCCCAGCCGTTGCTCCAGTGCGTTCAGCCGCCGCCCCATCATGACGGGCGTCACGCCTTCGGCCAAGGCGGCCGCTGCCAAGCTGCCGTGCGCCATCACTTGCACAAAAGCGTCGATTTCCTTGAAGCGGTCCATCGCAGTCTCCGGATGATTCGGTACGCAGAGTATCGAATGAAAGTATCTGCAGTGCAATTCCCAAACAGTTTATCGATCTCTAGCATCGACCCCAGTTTGATTCAACTTGTTCAAAGGAAAACCGATGACCCGCATGACCGCTGTAGAAGCCGCACTTTGTGTGATGGAAAAAGAAGGCATCTCCCAAGCCTTTGGTGTGCCCGGGGCTGCTATCAACCCGATGTATGCCGCGCTGCGCAAGCGCGGTCAAATCGCCCATGTGCTGGCACGCCATGTGGAGGGCGCTTCGCACATGGCCGAGGGCTACACCCGTGCTCGGGCAGGCCAGATTGGTGTGTGCATTGGCACCTCGGGGCCTGCGGGCACCGACATGATCACCGGCCTGTATTCGGCCATGGCCGACAGCATTCCGATTTTGTGCATCACAGGCCAAGCGCCCCGGGCGCGTTTGTACAAGGAGGATTTCCAGGCGGTGGACATCGAGAGCATTGCCAAGCCCGTGACCAAGTGGGCTGTCACGGTGCGCGAGCCTGCCCAAGTGCCCTGGACGTTTCAGCAGGCCTTTCATTTGATGCGCTCGGGCCGCCCGGGTCCCGTGCTGATTGATTTGCCGATCGATGTGCAACTGGCTGAGATCGAATTCGACATCGACACCTACGAGCCGCTGCCGGTCTACAAACCTGCAGCCAGCCTGGCGCAGATCCACAAGGCGCTGGACATGTTGATGACGGCCGACAAGCCCCTGATCGTGGCTGGTGGCGGCATCATCAATGCCGATGCCAGCGACTTGCTGGTCGAGCTGGCCGAGCTCACGGGCATTCCGGTCATTCCCACGCTGATGGGCTGGGGTTGTATTGCCGACGACCACCCATTGATGGCGGGCATGTGCGGTTTGCAAACCAGCCACCGCTATGGCAACGCCACGATGCTGGCCAGCGACTTTGTGTTGGGCATTGGCAACCGCTGGGCGAACCGCCACACCGGCTCGGTGGACGTCTACACCCAAGGCCGCCGCTTTGTGCATGTGGACATCGAGCCCACCCAAATTGGCCGTGTTTTCATGCCCGATTACGGCATCGTGTCGGACGCCAAAGCCGCGTTGCAGCTGTTCGTGCAGGTGGCAGGCGAGCGGCGTGCGGCAGGTACGCTGCGCGACTATTCAGGATGGGCCGAGCGCTGCGCCGAGCGCAAGCGCCTGATGTTGCGCAAGACCCATTACACCGAAACGCCGATCAAGCCGATGCGCGTTTATGAAGAGATGAACAAGGCTTTTGGGCGCGAAGCGGTGTACGTCAGCACCATCGGTTTGTCGCAGATTGCCGGGGCGCAATTCTTGAATGTGTTTGGTCCGCGCCAGTGGATCAACTGTGGTCAGGCCGGTCCTTTGGGTTGGACCATTCCAGCGGCCTTGGGGGTGGTGGCCTCGGACCCCACCCGCACGGTGGTGGGTTTGTCGGGCGATTACGATTTTCAGTTCCTGATCGAAGAGCTGGCCGTAGGTGCACAGTTTGGTTTGCCCTATGTGCATGTGCTGGTGAACAACAGTTATCTGGGTTTGATCCGTCAAGCGCAGCGGCAGTTTGACATGGATTACTGCGTACAACTGGCGTTTGACAACCAGAACGTAGACGACCCGGCGCTCAAGGGTTTTGGTGTGGATCACCACGCGGTGGTGCAAGGCCTGGGTTGCAAAGCGCTGCGTGTGACCGATCCGGAAAAAATTGGCGATGCCCTGGAGCAAGCCCAGGCCCTGGCGCGGCAGCATCGCGTGCCGGTGGTGGTGGAAGTGATTTTGGAGAAAGTCACCAACGTGGCCATGGGCACTGAGATTGACCGCATCAACGAGTTCGAGGACGTCGACTGCCGCCACCCAGAAGGCCGCAAAGGTCTGGAGCTGGCGGGCTTGCTCGAATAAACCTCGCAACCTTATCCATTTCATCCGCTCGTGCAAGCGGCCCAGGGGGCAGTGCGCGGCGCGATCGCCCATTCG
>JBIKQY010000243.1:0-4568 GCA_044349465.1 Limnohabitans sp.
CGCTTCGCAGCGGATTCAGGAAGACTGCATGCGCTTTGCCCGCCAGACCGAAAACCTGGGACTGGGCTTGGTCCGGGCGGTGCTGACCTTGCTCTCGTTCATTCCGATTTTGTGGGCTTTGTCCACAGGCATGGCGATTGCCTGGTTGCAGTTTGAGGGCTCGCTGTTCTGGGTGGCGCTGGCCACGGCGTTGGGCGGCACCGTCATTTCATGGTTTGTGGGCATCCGCTTGCCGGGGCTGGAGTACAACAACCAACGTACCGAAGCGGCGCTGCGCAAGGACCTGGTGTATGCCGAAGACGAGCGCAGCCGCATGCATTTGCCCACGGTGCTGGAGTTGTTCATGGGGGTGCGGCTGAACAATTTCCGGCTGTTCAACCACTACGCTTACTTTCACCTGTGGAGCAATTTTTACGGTCAGATGATGGTGATTTTTCCCTTCTTGCTCATGGGGCCTTCCTTGTTCACGGGTTTGATCACCCTGGGGGTGATCCAGCAGGTGAGCAATGCCTTTGGCAAGGTCAATGACGCGTTTTCTTACCTGATCGAGCGATGGACCGACATCACCGAGCTGAGATCCATCTACAAACGCTTGTCGGAGTTTGAACGGGCGTTGGCTTAGGCCCACGTTCAGCGCGCACTTGTAGACTCTTTTGTTTTCATTTTTGGCTTGCATGGGTACACTTGAAGACCGTTTCACCCTTCATGGCAGGACTCACATGCAATCCGCTTCACGCTTTTTTCGCCATACATCCCTGGTTCAGGGGCTGCAGCAAGCCACGCTGATCTGTGCCATGGGGGGTGCGCTGGCCTGGGCCACGCCGGTTGGGGCCCAAACCGGCTGGCGCACCGTCTCGTCCGTTTCGTCTGGCCCCGCTGTGGTGGTGACGCCGATTCCTGAGGCTGTTGCGCCCGAGCCCAAAGTACAAGCCCAAGCCCAAGCCCAAGCCCCGGCTGACGGCGGTCTGCAAATGTTTGGCGTGACGTTGAGCACGGCCACGCGTGCCGACATGCGCCAAGCCATCCGAAACGAGGGCTTGAAGCCCCAGCGGGAGGACGATGCCTTCCAGGAAGACATCTACGAAGCCCTCAACTGGATGCCGGGTTTGCTTCAGATGAAATTCAGTTACGCCCCACAGGGGCAAAGACTGGCGCGGGTGGACTACCTGTTCATGACCTTCTCCGACAACGCGCATGTGGAGGATGTGAAGCTGCGCATCGAGGGCCGCTTTGGTCGCCCCCAGAGCGTTTCGGGCCGAGAACAAAGCGGCCCGTACCAAGCGATTTGGCGTTTGCCAGACCAGATGGAAATTTTCGTGGCGCGTGAATGGCCCCAAAAAACCACCCAACTGCGCTTCACCAACCTGCCCGTTTGGGGCCAGATGCGACCTGATGCGGCCCGTGAAAACGGACAGCCGATCCGGCGCGAAAGAAACCAGAACAACCAGGCGCTGCCCATGTGGGTGTCGCGCTGAACTTGTTTTTGGGGTGCCAAGAGCCACCACGCAGGTGGCCTGAAAGCCCTCAGATCGCCGCTGCCGCGATGTCGTCGGGTAGCGGGGTCAGTTGGGCCAAGGCCTGCAGGGCTTCGGCGTCTGTGCGGTAGAGCTTGAGGTGCGGGCTGTCTTGCAGCTCGCCTGCACGGCGCAAGGCCGTCTCCACCGGCAGCTTGATGCCGCTGATGTGCAGCGTGATGCCCCGGCTGGCCAACTGGCGCTGCAGCTGGCCAAAGGTTTCCACCCCCGTCACGTCGATCCGGTTAATCGGTTGTGCAAACAGGCACACATGTTTCACATCGGGGTGCTGGGCCAAATGGTCGGTGATGGCGCGGTCAAAGTCGCTGGCCGCGGCAAAGTCCAGCTCAGCGTCCAAGCGCATTGCATACAAGTGCGGTGCCAGGGGTGGTAGTTTCCACAGGTGTCGGTCGCGCAGGCTGCCGTCAAGGTGCAGGCCCACTTCAATGATGCGCGGGTGCAAGCGGGTGTGCAAAAAGTGGCTCAAGCCCACCAGCACGCCGGTCATGACGCCCCAGTAAATGCGTGGCGCGGTAGCCAAGGTCATGGCAAAAGTGATGCCCGCCGTCATGGTCTCGATGCGGCCAATGCGCCAGAGGTTCAGAAACTGCCGTGGCTGAAACAAGTTGAGCACGGCCACAATCACGGCGGCCGACATGACCGAGCGCGGCACAAATTGCAGTGCGGGCATGAGGATCAGCAAAGCCAGCAGCACAAAGCCCACCGAAGCCACCACCGCCCAGCCCGAGCGTGCACCGGCATAGAGCATGAGTGCCGAGCGAGAAAACGAGGTGCTGGTGGCAAAGCTGCCCGAAAACGCCGAGGCCAGTTTGGCCAGCCCTTGGGCAAAGAGTTCGGTGCTGTCGTCCCAGCGCTTGCCGTCGCGGCGGCATTCGATGCGGGCACTGGACGCCGTCTCCAAAAAGCTCACCAGTGCGATCACCATGGCAGGCACCCACAGCTGGTTGAGGGTGTCCAGCCCGGGCCACTCTGGCCAATAAAAGTCAGGCAGACCCGAGGGCAGCAAACCCACCACCGCGCCGTGCTCCTGGTAATCGGTGGCATAGGCCACGGCCGAGGCCACGCCCATCACGATCATGATGCCGGGCCATCGCGGTTTGTAGTGGCGCAGCATCAGCAAGATGGCCAGACTGCCCAGCCCAAACCACGCTGGCCAGCCACTGAGCCAAACAGGCCAGCTTTGCACATCCCAACTCCAGGCTTTAACGCCCAGCAGTCCGGGCACTTGCGACGCCATGATGAGCAAAGACGCGGCCTGGGTGAAGCCCATCATCACCGGGGCACTGACCAGATTGATCAACCAACCGTAGTGGCCCAGCCCCAGCAGCAACTGAATGGCCCCTGACAGCAGCGACAACCACACCGCCAACGCCACCCATTCGGCAGAGCCAGGCTCTGCCATGCCCGTGAGAGACGCACCAATCAGCACACAAGTGAGCGCAGCCGGGCCGATCGACAGGCGGTTGGCGCTGCCAAACAGCACGGCCAAAAGCGCCGGAATCAGGCAGGTGTAAAGCCCGGTGACCAACGGCATGCCCGCCAGGCCCGCATAGGCCACGGCTTGGGGAATCATCACCAGCGCCACCGTCAAACCCGCCACCACTTCGGTGCGGGCCAGAGGCGCTGTCAACCGCGGCCATTGGCGGAATGTCAAAAATCGTTGCATGGGCTAGGGCATCAGACCAAACGCCCATCTTAATGTCCTTTCACCCCGCGAATTGCCCCGGCCGACTCTTGTCACCCCCACCGACTTTGTCACCCCCACCGACTTTGTCACCCCGGCCCCCGAGCCGGGGTCCATTTCCCTTGTGGGCCACAGATCCCGGCGAAAGACTGGGACCGCAAAAACACTCGAAATTAGCAGTGTTAGCGCTTGTGATGTTTTTGTATAAAAAACACAAAAAATTGCAATTTTTTAGGGTGGTATGCCAATTGGGGGTTTGTTGTTGACGAAATAGTAGATATCTTCAGATCAAATTGATTAAAACATTAATTTCAAGAACAAATAAGAACTGATTTTCCTAATTAATTTGGCTTTACCGGCAAAAAATCCAAGGTTTACCCATGAAAAAATCAATAAACACAATTTTTTCCGCATTGGCGGTCGCACTCGTCCTGTTGACAGGCTGCGCACAAACCAAGGTGAGTGCCCCGCAAGAGGTCAAAAAAGAGCTGAGAAGCCTTGCAAAAATAGAGTCATTGGGCGGCGGATTCCAGGTGCCGGGTGGCGTCAGTGCGGCGCAAAGTCGGGTGGTGTTTTACCGTGCGGCGCAAAGCGCTCTGACGGGAGCCACCAGCATCTTTCTCGATGGCCGCTACCACGCCTCACTTGAGCCCGGTTCCTGGAGTGCGCTTTGCTACAAGACAGGGCCTGTCGAGATGGGCGCTCGTCAAATGTTGGTGGGCAGTCAGCCCAAAGACCTGCCAGACACCATCACCGCCATGTCACTGATGCCCGGCCAGACGCATTACGTGCGTGTGCAGCAAAGCGCTGACAAGCCCGTGCTGCAACCCGTGGCGACTGCGCAAGCCTTGCAAGAGTTGGCCAGTACGCGTCAGCAGATACACACCATTTCAAGGGTTGAACAACCCTGCCAACAAGGCGTTGCACCTGCCATCGCACCTGCACCCGTCACAGAGCGCATCACCTTGCCTGCTGACACCCTGTTTGCATTTGACCGCTCCGATGAACAAGCCATGACCGGTGCAGGCGTACAAGCCATCGACCGCCTGATGGGACGCTTGCGCGCCGATTTTGCCCAAATCGATCACCTGCATGTCATTGGCCATGCCGACCCCTTGGGTCAGTCAGAGCGCAACGAAAAACTGGCGCAAGACCGTGCCCAAACGGTGCGCAACTACATCGTTGGCAAGGGTATGCAGGATGTGCGCATCACCACCGAGGGCCGCGGCTCCAGAGAACCCGTGGTGACCACTTGCGCCCGCAAAGCCACGCCAGCCAGCATTGCCTGCAACTTGCCCAACCGACGGGTGGTGGTGGTGGTCACGGGCCAGCGCCGCTGAGCGGCCCCC
>JBIKQY010000244.1:0-4557 GCA_044349465.1 Limnohabitans sp.
CCGGCAGGTGGAAAACGGCAGCTGGCCGCAAGACAACAACCCGCTCAAACACGCACCGCACACCGCAGACAGCCTGCTGGGCGGCGAATGGAACCGCCCTTACAGCCGCGAAGTCGGTGCCGCGCAAGCCCAGCGCGTGCCCGGCAGCGTGAAGTACTGGCCGCAAGTGGGCCGTGTCGACAACGTCTACGGCGACCGCAACCTGTTTTGCAGTTGCATTCCGCTGAGTGAGTACGCCTGATCCACCCACAAAGGAAGACCCACACTTCAAAATCAAATACCCGCATCGGGAGAGACTGTCACCTCAGACAGCGCCGAAGGAGCAACCACCCCGGAAACTCTCAGGCCAAAGGACCGATGCAGGTCGACACATCTGTGTCAAAAACTCTGAAGAGCGCCCCGGGTTCGTCACCCGGGTCCACCGCAGGAGCAAGCCTCATCCGAGGTGAATCTCTCAGGTTTCAAACAGAGGGGGTCATGCCGCGCACATCCGGTGCGCTGCATGCCCTTCCGTTTGAGACGTTGAAACGAGAGAAGCTTCATGAAAAAACACATGGTCATCATTGGTGGCGGCATCACCGGCGTCACCTCCGCCTACGCCTTGGCCCAACAAGGCATTCAGGTCACCCTGATCGAAAAAAACCGCTACCCCGGCATGGAAACGTCTTATGCCAACGGCGGTCAGTTGTCGGCCTCGAACGCCGAAGTCTGGACGCACCCGTCCACGATCCTCAAAGGGCTGAAGTGGATGCTCAAGAGCGACGCGCCGCTGCTCATGAACCCTGCCCCCACCTGGCACAAGCTCAGCTGGATGGCCGAGTTCGTGGCCGCCATTCCCAAGTACAAAGACAACACCATCGCCACAGCCCAAATGGCCATTGAGTCACGGGAGAACCACTTTGCCTGGGCCAAGGCCGAGGGCATTGACTTTGACCACAAGCGCGAAGGCATCCTGCACATCTACCGCGACAAAAAAGGCTTTGACCATGCGGGTGAAGTCTCCAAGCTGCTGGCCCAAGGTGGCCTGCCGCGCCGTGCCGTGACCCCCGACGAGATGAAAACCATAGAGCCGACATTGCAAGGCCAGTACTACGGTGGCTATTTCACCGAAAGCGACTCGACAGGCGACATCCACAAGTTCACCTTTGGCTTGGCCAAGGCCTGCGAGCGCTTGGGTGTGAAGATCCTGACCGAGCACCAGGTGCTGAATGTCGCATCCAACGGCCAGACCGCCACGGTGCAGGTGCACCACGCAGGACAAACCGAAACCCTGAGTTTTGACGGCATCGTGATCTGTGCCGGCGTGCACGGCCGAGGCCTGGCCGCGCAACTTGGCGACCGTTTGAACATTTACCCCGTCAAAGGCTACTCGATCACGGTGGGCTTGAACGACGAAGCCAGCCAAGCTGCCGCACCACAGGTCAGCTTACTGGACGACGAAACCAAGCTGGTCACCAGCCGCTTGGGCGCAGACCGCTTCCGCGTGGCGGGCACGGCCGAGTTCAACGGCATTGACCTCAACATCCGCGCCGACCGCATCAAGCCCCTGGTCAACTGGGTCAACGAATGCTTCCCCGGCGTGGACACCCGCCGCGTGGAGCCTTGGGCCGGTCTGCGCCCCATGATGCCCAACATGCTGCCGCGCGTGGGTGCAGGCAAAAAAGCCAATGTGTTCTACAACACCGGCCACGGCCACCTGGGTTGGACACTGAGCGCCATCACGGCGCACCAATTGGCTGGGCATGTGATGGCCGCGATGCAGGACAATGTGCGCTCCTTCTTGACTCCTGCCACTGCCTGACCATGCCACTTCACATCCTGCCCGTTGACTACCAAAACCCCGCGCACCGCCAAGCCTTGGTGATGCTTTTGGACGCCTATGCCCAAGACCCGATGGGCGGGGGTGAAGCGCTGGCGCAGGATGTGAAAGCACGCTTGTGCGATGACCTGGCTGCGCGCACCGATGCGGCCAGCTTCATCGCCTGGTTGGACGATGCGCCCGTGGGCTTGGTCAACTGCATCGAAGGCTATTCCACCTTCAAGGCGCAGCCCCTGATGAACATCCACGACATCGCCGTGCTCCCGGGCCACCGGGGTGCGGGGGTGGGTCAGGCTTTGCTGGCGGCTGCCGAGCTACATGCCAAGAATCGCGGCTGCTGCAAGCTGACGCTGGAGGTGCTGACGGGCAATGCCCGCGCCCTCAAAAGTTACTTGGGCTTTGGCTTTGAGCCCTACGCGCTGGACCCGGCAGCGGGCCAAGCGAGCTTCATGCAGAAGTGGCTTTAGCCAGCTGCCACTGCTCTTTGAGCCAGCGCTTGAGTTCGGCCTCGTTTTGAATCCGGCGCAAGTCGGCCGCCAGGCTGTCGGCGCTGTGGCGTTGGTCGGCCTGGATGCGTTGCAGTGACTGGCTGAGGGCGGCTTCATCGGCTTCCGCGCGAACCGGCACACACAGCTCGCGGCTCAGGCGGTTTTCCAGCTGATCCAAATCGTCTTCCAGCGCAGCCACCTGCTCCTTGAGCAACAAGGACATGGCGATCAGCTTGTCGTCGGCCATGCGTGCCGTGCCTACCTTGTTTTGCGGGTTGACCTGCGACACCTGCATTTGCAGGCGCAACAAAGTGGTCAGGTCGTTTTTTTCATAAGCGGCGTTGACCTCGCTCATCAAGCCGGTCTTGCGCAGGCGCTCTTGTTCATCGGGTTCACGGTCCGGGTGCAAGGCGCTGGCCAGTTGCCGAAAGATGGTGCGGATGGCGCTTTTGGCGTCCAACTCGCGCGTCAGCACAGCGGGCACTTCGCCTTTTTCAGCGGCAGCGCTTTTCTTTTGGGCCTGTTTTTGAGCTTTGCGGGCGGCGCGCTTGGCCGTCTTTCGGTCTTCGTCGGCTTGCTGCTGGCGTTGCCACTGGCGCATGCCTGCAGCCATCATCTCTTCGGGTGTCTGGTATTGACCCGGTTTTTCAATCGGCTGGCCCAGCGCTTCTTCGATACGCTCACGCAAACGTTGCGCGGCTTCGGCCTGCTCCTCGGCGGCTTCTTGCTCGTCTTCTTCGCTCACATACAGGTCAACCAGGGCTTTAACTTGTGGGTCGTTGGTGGCGGCCAAATGCGCCATTAAACCGCGCACCAGCCCCCGAGCCATGCGCTGCTGCCGATCGGTGAAGTCTGCCGTTTGCAAACGCTCATGCACAAACAGCAGCAAACTTTTGCGGTGCGCCTGCGACAGCTGCACCGACTCGCGCAGGGCTTGAATGTGCGCATAACGGTGCTTGTCAGACCAAGCTTCCAGGCGCTGGATCTGCCCCGAAAGCCGCTCAATCTGGGCCAGCAAGTCGTTGAAGCGCTGTTGTGCGGGGGTGAGTTGGGCGTTAGCCTCAGGATGAAGAACAAGCTCTGACAAACTCAAGAAGCCACCATCGAAGAAGGGCTGTAAGGCATGATGGTTTTGAGGATGTTTTTCATCAAGGACTTCTCCGCCACTTTCAAGTCATAGGCTTGCTGCAAATTCAGCCATGACTGGGCATCACCCCCAAAAAATCGGGCCAAACGCAAGGCCGTGTCTGGCGTCACACTGCGACGCTCCAACACGATGTCGTTCATGCGGCTGGGCGTCACGTGCAAGGCTTTGGCCAAGGCATTGACGCTCATGCCCAATGGCTGTAAATAATCTTCTCGCAAAATTTCACCGGGATGAACCGGACGCATGCCGTTTTTCATGTTCACACGCTCCTTTACCTCCTCGAATTTTATACCGCTGAACGGTAAAACCCACATACAGTCCGCAACCCCACCTGCAAGGATAATCACCCATTCAACCGACGACCCCTCATGCACACGACCGCCCCGTTCAAAGTCCTGAGCCTCATCCCGCCGATGACGCAGCTCAACACGCCCTACCCGTCCACGGCCTACCTGACGGGTTTTTTGCGTTCGCGGGGGTTTGATGCGGTGCAAGAAGACCTGGCCCTGGCCACCGTGCTGGCCTTGCTGAACAAAAAAGGTCTGACGAACCTGCGCGACGCAGCCCTGGCTTTGCCGGTCGAAGAGCGCTCGGGCCCTGTGAATTTTTTCCTCGACCACTTCAACGACTACGCCGTCAGCATCGACCCGGTGATCGCCTTTTTGCAGGGCCGCGACAGTACGCTCAGCCACCGCATCGCAAGCCGGGGCTTTTTGCCCGAAGGCCCGCGCTTTGCGGCGCTCGACGCTTACGAAGACGACGGCACGGGTGACCCGATCGGCTGGGCGTTTGGCGCATTGGGCCAAACCGACCGCGCCCGGCACCTGGCCACGCTGTACCTGAACGACCTGGCCGATGTGCTGCGCGACGCCGTGGACGAAGGCTTTGAGTTTGTGCGCTACGCCGAGCGCCTGGCCGCCAGCCAACCCAGCTTTGGCGCGCTGGCCGAGGCCTTGGCCCAGCCCCCCAACCTCATCGACTCCACGCTGGAGCGCCTGGCGCTGCAGGCGATTGAGCGGCACCAGCCCACCTTGGTGTTGCTGTCGGTGCCCTTCCCCGGTTCGGTGTATGCGGCTTTTCGCATCGCCCAGTGCATCAAGCGG
>JBIKQY010000245.1:0-4551 GCA_044349465.1 Limnohabitans sp.
CCCTTTGAATGAATCGACTCGAGGTTTGGTCAATGCAAACAAGTTGTCCTTGATGAAAAAAACGGCTTACCTCATCAATACAGCCCGGGGTCCTATCGTGGATGAGTCAGCGCTTTATCACGCATTGGTGGAGCAAAAAATTGCTGGGGCAGGTTTGGACGTTTTCGAGGTAGAGCCCACACCCGCTAACAACCCCTTGCTGCAGTTGGACAATGTGGTGGTGACGCCCCATGGCATTTGCTTTACCGATGAGTGCATGCAGGGCTTGGCGGAAAGTGCCTTCAGGGCCGTTGTTGATGTCATGCATGGTAAAAAGCCGCCACATGTTGTGACCGCCTGATCTGTAGCATCCTAAACTTTTAAAAGGATTCACATGACAACTGACATGCCACTGAAGCCAACCATCATGTCTGGCCAGACTGTCGCCGGTGCCATGGTTTTTGAATTTTTCACACCGGGCATCTCGCAGATACTGGCCAATTCAGGAGCCCGTTTTGCAATCTACGACATGGAGCACACGGGTTTGGGTTTTGAAACCCTGAAATGGTTGTTTGCCACTTGCCGAGGTTTACCCATAGAGCCTATGGTGCGCGTACCCACCGGTGAGTACACCTGGATAGCACGTGCCCTGGACATTGGTGCGCGCGGGGTGATGGTCCCGATGGTGGAGGACAGGGCCCAGGCCGAGCGTCTGGCCCAAGCTTGCCGTTATCCTGGGCTGGGTCGCCGGGGCGCAGCGTTTGGATTTGCGCAATGCGATTACAAGGGCGGAGATGTGGTTGAAAAAATGCGCCTGTACCATGATCGAACTTTGCTGATTGCTCAGATCGAAACAGAAAAGGGCTTGCAAAATGTCGAAGATATTGCTGCTGTCGATGGGGTAGATGTTTTATGGGTGGGGCACTTTGATTTGTCCAATTTCATGGGCATACCCGGCCAGTTTGACCATCCAAAGTTCAGTGAAGCCATGAACCATGTGGCCAAGGTAGCGAGAAAACATGGCAAGGTCGCAGGGTTCATGGCCACCGATGCGACCTGGATTGATCGGGCTAAAGCCATGGGTTACACCATGCTTGCCGCAGGCACAGACACAGCTTTGTTGCAGCAGGCTTTCAGTCAGTTGATTCAAGGCATGCAGACCACTCCGGCGGATTGAAGCCGTCCTGTTTCACATGCCTGTGTAGTTGGGGCCACCGCCTCCCTCGGGCGTGACCCAGACGATGTTTTGCGTCGGGTCCTTGATGTCGCAGGTTTTGCAGTGCACGCAGTTCTGCGCATTGATCTGCAGGCGGTCGCTGTTGTCTTCGTTCTTGACGTATTCGTACACACCGGCGGGGCAGTAGCGGCTTTCAGGTCCGCCAAATTTGGCCAGATTGATGCCCACGGGCACCGATGCGTCTTTGAGCGTGAGGTGGGCGGGCTGGTTTTCTTCGTGGTTGGTGTTGCTGATGAAGACGCTGGAGAGGCGGTCAAATGTCAGCTTGCCGTCTGGCTTGGGGTAGTCGATCTTGGGGCAATCGGCCGCAGGCTTCAAATACGTGTGGTCGGCCTTGTCGCGGCGCAGTGTCCACGGAATGTGGCCACGCAAAACAAACTGCTCAAAACCGTTCATCAAAGTCGCCACGGTCAGGCCCTTCTTGAACCAGGTCTTGAAGTTGCGCGACTTGTTGAGTTCGGTGTAGAGCCAACTGGCCTCGAAGGCCTCGGGGTATGCGGCCAATTCGTCGTGCTGGCGGCCAGCTTGCAACGCGTCGTAGGCGGCCTCTGCGGCCAGCATGCCGGTTTTGATGGCGGCGTGGCTGCCCTTGATGCGGCTGACGTTCAGGTAGCCTGCGTCACAACCGACCAGCGCGCCGCCTGGGAACACCGTCTTGGGCAAGCTCATCAGGCCGCCTGCGGTGATGGCACGTGCACCGTAGCCGATGCGCTTGGCGTTGACCTCACCCTTGTCATTGGTGAAGTACCACTTGATGTTGTTGTGGGTCTTCCAGCGCTGGAATTCTTCAAACGGGCTGAGCCATGGGTTGGCGTAATCCAGGCCCACCACATAGCCGATGGCGATCTTGTTGTCTTCCATGTGGTACATGAACGCGCCGCCGTAGGTGTCGTTGTTCATGGGCCAGCCGGCGGTGTGCATGACAAAGCCGGGCGTGTGGCGTGAAGGGTCGATCTCCCACACTTCCTTGATGCCGATGCCGTAGGTCTGCGGGTCGCGGCCTTCGTCGAGTTTGTACTTGGCGATCAGCTGCTTGCCCAAGTGGCCGCGCGCGCCTTCGGCGAACACGGTGTACTTGGCGTGCAGTTCCATGCCCAGCTGGAAGTTCTCGGTCGGCTCACCGTCTTTGCCCACGCCCATATTGCCGGTGGCGACGCCTTTGACGGAGCCGTCTTCGTTGTAAAGCACTTCGGCGGCGGTGAAGCCGGGGAAAATTTCCACGCCCAAATTCTCGGCCTGCTGGCCCAACCAGCGGGTGAAATTGGAGAGGCTGATGATGTAGTTGCCGTGGTTTTGGGCGCACTCGGGCAAGAAGATGCCGGGGGTGCGGGTGGCACCGGTCTCAGACAGAAAACTCCAAGCGTCGTCGGTCACGGGTTGGTTGAGCGGAGCACCCAGTTCTTTCCAGTTGGGGAAGAGTTCGGTCAGGGCCTTGGGGTCCATGATCGCGCCGCTCAGGATGTGAGCACCGGGTTCGCCGCCTTTTTCCAGCACAACGACCGACACGTCTTGGCCTTTTTCAGCGGCCAGTTGTTTGAGGCGGATGGCCGTGGACAGGCCAGCGGGGCCGCCGCCGACCACGACGACGTCGTATTCCATGGATTCGCGGGGGCCGTAGGTGCTCAGGATTTCTTCGGGGCTCATGAAAGTCTCTGTTCAAAGTTGGGGTTGGGGCTGCCACGCACCGGGGTGTCGGGCTTGTGACTCATTTTATGCGGCAGAGCGTGGGTTCCCCAGCACAATGGTGTCACGGGTGGGTTGCCACTCAAACGATGGCTTTTAGAGAGGAATTTGTCATGGCTTATGAAATTGATTTGTCCGGCCGCGTGGCCCTGGTCACCGGCGCTTCGGGCGGCTTGGGCGCGCAATTTGCCAAAACCTTGGCTGCAGCCGGGGCGGGCGTGGTGCTGGCCAGCCGCCGCATGGAAAAACTCAAGGACCTTCGGGCCGAAATCGAAGCTGCAGGCGGCGACGCGCATGTGGTTGAGATGGATGTGACTGACCGCCACAGCATTGCTGCAGCCGTGGCGCATGCCGAAACCAAGATGGGCAGCATCGACATTTTGGTGAACAACTCGGGCGTGAGCACCACCCAGCGCATCCAGGATGTGACCGAAGAAGACTACGACTTCATCATGAACACCAATGTGCGGGGTGCGTTTTTTGTAGCGCAAGAGGTGGGCAAGCGCATGCTGGCGCGCGCCAAGGGGGCGGCACCGGGCAGCTTCACGGGCGGGCGCATCATCAATATCGCCTCGATGGCGGGCCTGAAAGTGTTGCCGCAAATTGGCGTGTACTGCATGAGCAAGGCCGCCGTGATCCAGATGACCAAGGCCTTTGCGGTGGAGTGGGGCAAGTTCGGCATCAACGTGAACGCGATTTGCCCGGGGTACATCGACACCGAAATCAACCACCACCATTGGCAAACCGAGCAGGGCCAAAAGCTCATCAGCATTCTGCCGCGCAAGCGGGTGGGCCAGCCGCAAGACCTGGACGCTTTGTTGATGCTGCTGGCCAGCGACCAGAGTCATTTCATCAACGGCGCAGTGGTGTCGGCAGACGACGGCTTTGCGGTCTGAGGGCCAAGCCATGAAGCTGGAACTGCCTGAGCTTAAGAAACAGGTGAATGAATTGGTGATCCCCATCCGCTGGGGCGACATGGACGCCATGGGCCACGTCAACAACACGGTGTATTTCCGGTACATGGAAAGCACCCGCATAGACTGGTTTGACAAGATCGGCTTTATTCCGAACCCGCAAGGCGAGGGTCCGGTGATCGCGAACGCGTTTTGCAATTTCTTCAAACAGTTTGAATACCCGGGCAACATTTTGGCCAAGCTCTATCTGAGTGACCCGCGCCGCACCACGTTTGAGACGTGGTGCACGCTGGAGCGCACGGACCAGCCCGGCGTGGTGTTTGCAGCTGGTGGTGCTACTTTGATTTGGGTAGATTTTCCCAAGCAAAAAGCGGTGAGCCTACCCGACTGGGTGCGGGGCTTGGTCAGCGACTGACAGCTTCAGGCCGCTGACTGGGCGGGTGCGCCCACCGCACGCCACTGGTCGGCATGGCTTTCCAGCCATTCTTTCGACAAGGTGGCGCTGCCCACCTGCATGGGGTGAAAGTCTTTGCGGGTGTATTCCCAAACGGGCTTGGCCACGCGCCAAACCATGCCGTGACGGCCGAACAAGAACTTGCTGGCCGACCACCAAGTGGAGGGCTTGAACAATGTCTTGTCGTGCCAGAGGTTGTTGACCGTTTGGCGGAAGACATCGGTGCTGAACTGGATCGTCACGTACCAAAACCAGCGCATGCGCCAAGTGTGGTTGCCGCCCAA
>JBIKQY010000246.1:0-4534 GCA_044349465.1 Limnohabitans sp.
ACCCGGCGCGCAAAGCCTATGTTTTTTTGGTGCGCGGTGCGTTGCAGGTCAACGGCCAAGCACTCAATGCGGGCGATGCGGCCATGCTGCAGGCCGAGTCTTCATTGGCTTTGGGCGCAGGCCAGGACGCCGAAGTCCTGGTGTTCGATCTGGCCGCTTGATTTTTTTCACCCTCTGACTTTTCTTTAGGACCTTTTCGCATGTCAAAAACCATTGTTGTCTACCATTCCGGCTACGGCCATACCCAGCGCGTGGCCCAATTTGTGGCCCAAGGTGCCAATGCGCAAGTGATCGCGATTGATGCCGACGGCAACATCACCGACGCCGACTGGACCGCATTGGACGCGGCCGATGCGATCATCTTCGGCTCGCCCACCTACATGGGCATGGCCTCTTGGCAGTTCAAGAAGTTTGCCGATGCCACGTCCAAGCGTTGGTTCACCAGCGCCTGGAAAGACAAAGTCGCAGGCGGCTTCACCATCTCGGCCAGCCCCAGCGGCGACAAGTTGTCCACCATCCAATACTTCATCACCCTGGCCATGCAGCAGGGCATGGTGTGGGTGGGTCAGCCCGCCATGAACGACGGCACCATCAACCGCATTGGCTCCAACTCCGGCCTGATGGCGCAAGTGGGCCCCACCAGCCCGGCCGAAGACATTCCCCAGGGTGACTTGGACACCGCCAAAGCCTATGGCGAGCGGGTGGCTGCCGTGGCGGCCAAGCTGCGCGGCTGATCAGACTGGCGCTGCTTTGCGGTCCTTCAAGGGATGGCCTGCGCCCAAACGCGGCCTGTATTGCCCGCCCGGTCACTGACTTTGACGCACAGATGAACCGGTGCGTTCAGCACCATGGGCACCCTGAAGTAAGGTGTGAAATCCGAGTCGGACAAGGCCGTGCAACCGGCTTCGGTGGCCGAGGTCGCGGTGTCATAGCCCGAGACTTCGGGTGGCTTGAACGACAGGCTCACCCGGCGGGCAGCGCCATCCAGTGGCGCTACGTCCACGATGGGCGAGGCGGCGGGGGGGCTGTTGTCCACTTCGATCGGGTGCACCGTCAAGCGCTGGCCTTCGCGCACGCACGCCAAGTGCATGCCTTCTTGCGTGGGCAAAAACGGCAAACTGTCTGCCCGGAAGGTTTGGTACCCCGTGTCGGTGGTGCACAGGTCCTGGCCCGCCGTGATGAATTTGACTTGGGTGGCGGCGCTGCCGGGGCCCTCCAATTGCCAGCGTCGGCTGCTGCTTGTGTGTTGCATGGGGCTGAACAGGCCTTGTGGCAGCAACGCCGGGCCGGATGCCAAGGGCAGGGGGCACACCCCGGCTTGTGGTGCCCATTGGCCTTGCACAAAGCAGGCGGCCAAGCCGTCAATCGGCACCGCGTAACTGGTTTGTGCCCGGGGGCGGGTGCCTAGGGCGCTGATCTCGCAGGGGGAGCCGAGGTAACAGTTGCGGGTCTCGGACATGCCCACGGTGGTGGTGTTGATCACGCCCACGGCTTTGCGGCTGACAGGGTCAAAAACCGGTGAGCCGGACATGCCCGGGTAGATATGGGCGCAGTCGTTCGATTGCAGTTGCGACCAGACCCAGACAAACTCGGTCACATCCACGCGAGGGCCTTGTTGGCAGGACACATGGCGCAAAAATTCGCCGCTGGGCGCACCGATCACCTGGATTGGGCTGCCAGGGCTCACCAGGCTGCTTTGGATCTGAATGGGCTCAATGCCCTGCGCCCGCAATTGGCCCACGGTGGCGTCGAGCTTCAATACCGCCAGGTCGGTCTGGTTCATGCTGCTGTAGGTGATTTCCGAAACTTGAACGGTTTTTTGGGCCGATTGCGTGTTGGCGGCATAGAAAAACACCAAGCGGTCTGAGCTGGCGGCGCGGTTGCGCCACACAGCATAAGGCGTGTCGGTATCCGAAAAGTTTTGTGCGCAGTGCCCGCTGGTCAGTGCATAGGCCGGGGCTGCGTCGTTGCGCAGGTCCAGCACAAAGGCGGTGCAGTCAGATTGGCCCTGGTAGCGGGCCACCCCGGTCTGGTCGGTCACGGTGATGGGTTTGCCCGTGGTCTGCCCACCGGTTTGGTCGGGGGCACCCGCGCCGCCGCCGCAGGCATTCAGTAGGGCCAACACGGCCAGGAGGGTGATGCGTTTCATGATTTGCTCAAACTTCGAAGTGACTCATCGTACCGTGAATGAATGCTTTGGAATTGCAAAGACTCGCCACCATCGGCGTGGTTTGGCGTTGGCTGCCGTGGTGATGGTGCTGTTCCCTTGTTACGATCAGCAGCATGAAAATCATCACCATGCTGCCCTGGGCCGATTGGCTGGCGCTGTTTGTTTTTTTTGGTTTGTGGGTGGGCTATGCCTGGTTTGCGCGCATTCGGGGCAAGCTGGACAAAAGCCTGATTGCCACCACCAACACTTACCGGCAACGCTGGATGCTGCAAGCCACGGCGCGCGATCCGCGCATGCTCGATGGCCTGATCACCCAGAATCTCTCTCAAACGCCGGCGTTTTTTTCCTCGACCAGCATCATCATCATCGGTGGTCTGTTTGCACTTTTGGGCACCACCAACCAGGCGGCTGAACTGGTGGGTGAAATTCCTTTTGCGCAGCCCACGCCCTTGCTGGTGTTTGAGCTGAAAATTTTGGTGCTGGTGGGCATTTTTGTGTACGCCTTTTTCCGCTTTTCGTGGTCGATGCGGCAGTACACCTTTGTGGCCCTGATCATTGGCGGAATGCCGCCGCCGGAGTCTTTTGCCAGCGGTGAACATGACCGCCTGCACTATGCGCAGCGGGCAGGCAATCTGGTCAGCGCCGCCGCTGAGACTTTCAACGATGGTTTGCGGGCCTATTACTTTTCTTTTGCCGCCATGGCCTGGTTTTTTTCACCGCTGGCGCTGGTTTTGGCCACAGCCTTGGTGGTGCTGATTCTTTACGGGCGCGAATTCAGGTCTGAGGTGCTGCAGGTCTTGCGCGACTGAAAACGCACACCTTTTGCCGCAGGGGGACCTTCTACAATGGCAGACTATGTTTGTTCACCTGCGCCTTCACTCTGAATTTTCTGTCGTTGACTCGACCTGTCGCATCGACGAGGTGGTCAAATCAGCCGCCAAGGATGGGCAGCCCGCTCTGGCCATCACCGACCTGAACAACCTGTTTGGTGGCATCAAGTTCTACAAGGAAGGCCGGGGCAAAGGCGTCAAGCCCATCCTGGGCGCCGAGATCAACCTCGAAGGCTTGGGCGGTGAGCTTTCGGCCTTGAGCCGGGTGGTGCTTTTGGTGCAAAGCCACCAAGGCTATCTGAACATTTGCGAGCTGCTGGCCCGAGCCTGGACACAAAACGCGGGCAAAGGTGTGGCCGTGGTCAAGTTGGCTTGGCTCAAGGAGCTGTCCGAGGGCCTGATCTTGCTGTCGGGCGCGCAAGCCGGGCCGGTGGGCCAGGCCATTGTGCAGGGCGACACCGACAAAGCCGCTGATGTGGCTTTGCAGTTGGGCTCGATCTTTCCGCACCGTTTTTACCTGGAACTGCAACGCGCAGGCCGCCCCGAAGACGAGCCTCAGGTAGCCGGTGCCGTGGCGCTGGCTGCCCGCTTGGGGCTGCCGGTGGTGGCCACGCACCCGGTGCAGTTCTTGACCACAGAAGACTACGAAGCGCACGAAGCGCGGGTGTGCATTTCTGAAGGCGAAATCCTGGCCAACCCGCGCCGGGTGCGCCGCTTCACGCGCGAGCAGTATTTCAAGTCGGCCGAGCAGATGTGCGCCTTGTTTGCCGACGTGCCCAGCGCCATAGCCAACACGCTGGAAATTGCCAAGCGCTGCAACCTGACGCTGGTGCTGGGCAAGCCGCAACTGCCCAACTTCCCGATCCCCCCCGTCAATGGCGTGGTCATGTCGGTGGACGATTATTTCCGACATGTCTCTCACGAGGGCCTGAAAGAGCGGCTGATTCACCTGTACCCCGACGAAGCCAAGCGCGAGGCCGAGCGGCAGCGCTATGTTGACCGGCTGGAGTTTGAGCTGGGCACCATTTTGAAGATGGGTTTTCCGGGTTACTTCCTGATCGTGGGCGACTTCATCCAGTGGGCCAAGGCCAACGGCTGCCCGGTGGGGCCAGGCCGGGGCTCGGGTGCGGGCTCGCTGGTGGCCTATGCGCTCAAGATCACCGACCTCGATCCGCTGCAATACAGCTTGCTGTTTGAGCGATTTTTGAACCCCGAGCGGGTGTCCATGCCCGACTTCGACATCGACTTTTGCCAAGGCAACCGCGACCGCGTGATCGACTACGTGAAGGACAAATACGGCCGGGACGCGGTCAGCCAGATCGCCACCTTCGGCACCATGGCCGCGCGTGCGGCCATTCGCGACGTGGGCCGTGTGCTGGACATGAGCTACACCTTTTGTGACGGCATCAGCAAGCTGATCCCCAACAAGCCGGGCATGTCGGTCACGCTGCAATACCCGCCCGCCACGCCCAAAGAGGGCGACAAGAACAACTACGCGATTGCCATGGAGCCCATCTTGGCCGAGCGCATCGAG
>JBIKQY010000247.1:0-4532 GCA_044349465.1 Limnohabitans sp.
GCGGCGATCTTGTCTTGCAGCGCACGCTGCTCGGCGGCCTTGGCCTCTTGGGCCTGGCGCTCGGCCTGCAACCTGGCGTCTTCGATCGCCTGCAGTTTGGCGGCCTCTTGGGCGGCCTCGCTGGCCACGCGGTCTTTTTCCTGCTGGATGCGCGAAGTCCTGACCGATGCGATTTCACGCACTCCGGTGCTCCAGGGCAAATTCTGCAATTGCCTTTGGATGGCGGCTTCGCGTGAAATCGTCTGCACCTTGCCGTTCACGCTGGCTGTGAAGAAGCCTTCACACCGGGTTTTGACACCTGCCACGGTGCACGCATGGCTTTGCGGGTTTTGCGTGGTCCAGGCTTTGGGCTTGGACAAAAACGCCTCGCATTGGGCAAAAGCCCGGTCAATTCTGGCGTCTTCGCCGCTGGGCTGGGGGTCATTGAAGTCAAACCACTCGGGCCGCACCCGGTCCAGCTCGAACGCGGTGCGCACGCACTCGGCCTTGGCAGGAGGCAGTTGCGCCTGCATGCTGGCCCATACGGCCCGGGTCAGGGCATTGCTGCTGACCACCTTGAAGCGGGTTTCGCCCTGGGTGGGGCAGCCATTGACCAGCTGGTCGTTGATGCGCCGAAACTGGCCCTGCCAACGCACCGTGACCACTTCTTCATCCTGCGGCGTGATGGCTATGGGCGCGTCAAAGAATGGGGCTTGCACCACACGCTCCACATCGGCCTGACCGGGCACGCTGATGCGCAAATTGCAGCGGGTCTCGCCATTGTTCACGCGGGCAGAAACGGGCACGGTTTGGGTCTGTCCAGCCTGCAGCACGTACTGACCCGCCCACGCCCCTGGCGCAGCGCACAGCCACAGCAACCCAGCCCATCCCACAATTGATCTCATTGCGCACCCGTCCACAAAAACCTTTGATTGATTCGGCTCTCTGAAGTTTTCAATGCTCAAAGCTGTTGTAAGTCGGCGGCTTTAGCCCCGACATGCAGCCTGCACCGAAGCCATCCATGTCGGGGCTAAAGCCACCGACCTACAAGATGACTTAGCGCGCACCTTTCAAACTTCAGCGAGCCTGGTCCATAGAGGATGTATCGGCAGCAAAGCGCCCAACTTGATAGCGCGGCGCGAGGCCATCCATGCGAGGTTTTGGCTCAGCAGCGGTTCAGCGGCCGGTAAAGACCGGCGCTCGGCGCTGGGCAAAGGCGGCACGGCCCTCGGCAAAGTCGGCACTTTGGCTGGCGCGTTGTGCGCGCTCGCGCATGCGGGCCACGTCCCCCATGCCGGCCTCAATTTCCCGGATCGATTGCTTGGTGTCTTCCAAGGCCAGGGGGGCCAGCGCCAAAATGTCGCGCACCAAGGCCTGCTGGGTGGCCGCCCAATCGTCGGGGCCGACCAAGGCCTCGAACAGGCCCAGGGCATCAAGTTGCCGATCAGTAAAAGGTCGCGCCGTCAAAAAAGCCCTTTTGGTGGCGGCCAGGCCAAAACGGCTGACATAACGCTGCAAGCCGCTGGGGTAGTAATGCAGGCCCAGCGCCGTGGCGGGCATGCGCCACTCGATGCCCAACAGGCCGATGCGCAGGTCACAGGCCAGTACCACGTCGGTGGCCCCGCCATAGACGCTGCCGTTCAAGGCGCACACCGTGACCGGTCGCAAAGCCGCCAGGGCATCCGGAATTTCCTCAAAAAAAGTCGAGCCATGCCCGGGCTCGTCAAAGCCGCCAATGTCGTAACCGGCGCAAAACACTGGCCTGGGCTGGCCACTCGTGTTGGCGGTCAGCACCAGCACACGCACCTCAGGGTCACGGTTGACAGCGTCAAAGTGGGCCAACAAGGCCTTGAGGTCGGCGTTTTCCAGGCGGTTGCGCTGGGCCGGGCGGTTCAGGGTGATGGTGGCCACACCACCCTCGGTGTGCAAAACGGGGATGGAAGGAGGCAGGGCGGTTGGTGACATGGGGCAATCCAAAACAAAAAGGGTGTCCGAAGACACCCTCATTGTAGGTAAGCGCCCCTGTGTTCAGGGTTGGCTCATGAAGTCAAAGCTCAAGCCTTGGCTTTGGCCTTGCCCATGGCGGCCTTGACCGAAGCTTCGGCTTGGGCTGTAGCGGCCTTCACGCTGGCTTCAGCGCTGTCAGCGGCTTGTTTGGCCACTTTTTTCAGGGTCTCGGCAGCGCTTTGGCTGGCTTCGTAGGCGGTCTTGAACACGGCCACAGCGGCGTCAGAACCGGCGGGGGCGTTCTTCAGGCTGTTTTCCACCAGGCTTTTGACAGCTTGCTCGGACTCGGCCATTTTGCTTTCGACAGCCTTGGTGAACTCGGCGCCTGTGCTGTTGGCGATGTCAGTCAGGTGACGGCCGTAAGAGACCGACTTTTCGAAGGCAGGCTGCACCAAGGCGGCTTGCACGGCCAACAGGTCTTGAGGCGACTTGGCACCCATCAGGGCTTGCATGTTGGCGAAAGACTCGCCCACAGCGGCTTTGCCAGCGGCCATGTTCAGCTCGACCAGGCGCTCGAAACCGGCGAAAGCCGATTGCGACAGGCCAGCGGCCACGTTCAGGTTGGCTTGCTGGGTGGCGGTGAATTGTTCAGCATTGAAGTTCATGATTTTTCCTTTGGGAAGTTTTGTTGCAATGCAGCAATTGGAACAGCATGGGTTGGCCATGGCAAGGGAAAACCCGAACTTTAGAGTCTGTACTCCAATTGGGGTTGCGTGCACAGCCACACAGATGCATTCAGGAAACAGGCGTTCCATGGGCCCGGGAAGGCTTTTGAGCGGACTCTTCACCAAGCTCACTACACTTGCCGGTTCGGCCAATCCGGCCCACACACCTTGTTTGTATGGAATTCATCAGCCTGCTCTTCATTTTGGCCATGGGCATCCACTGGCTCAACCTCCAGGGACAGCGCAAACGCACGGCCTTGCTGGCCGAACAATTGCGCCCCTTCCAAATCGAGAAAAACATGGCCCAGCTGACCGGGTCCTACATGCGGGCGCTGGGTGAATCCGACCCCGAGCGCCAGCAGCACATCCTGCAGCTGCAAGACGCTGCCGAGCAGCAACTGGCCAGCGAGTTCCAGAATCTGGCGCGTGAGTTTGCCAAACTGCCGGCTCCGGTGACACGCGGCTTCAAGCTGGCCCTGCCCTACATCGACCAGCTCTCACCCAAAACCACCTTTGACATGCGCCGACTGCTGGAGGTGCACGCCCAAGGCATCGAGCGCACCGTGCGCAACACGCAAGGGCTGGCCCCCAAGGAGCGGTCCTTTCGCATGATGGGCGAGATGTTTTTGATGCAGCACAGTTGCCACTGGTTTTGCCGCGCCAAAACCATCGCCTCGGCCCGCATGGTGGCCCAGCACCAGACCCGCTACGAGCAAGCGCTGGACGCGGTCAGCCCCGAAACCCGCCAGGCCTACATGGCCGTCGTACAAGGCTGATCAGGGCTGATCAGCCCTGCTTCCAAGCCGTGCGCAGCGCGTGGGCGCACAAGGCCACCGCCGTGTTGGCCTCTTGCAGCACCCGGCCCATGGTGATGAAGCCGTGGATCTGTCGTTCAAAACAGATGTATTGCGATGACACGCCCGCCCGGCTCAGGGCATCGGCGTACAACATGCCCTCGTCGCGCAAAGGATCAAAGCCCGCCGTCAACACGAAGGCTGGCGGCAAATTGGCGTGGCTGCTGGCCAGCTGCGGCGATGCACGCCAGTCCTGGGCATCGTGTGGCCCGCGCAAGTAGTTGCCCGAATACCAGGCCATCGACTCGCGCGTGAGCATGTAACCTTGGCCATTGGTTTGGTACGAGGGGGTGTCGGGGGCCATCAGGGTGCTGGGGTAAATCAGCAACTGCAAGATCGGCTTGAGGCCCAAGTCACGCAGGCCCAGACAAGCGGCTGCAGCCAGATTGCCCCCCGCGCTGTCGCCGCCGATGGCGATGCGTGCAGGGTCAATGCCCAAGGCCTGCGCTTGCGAAGCCACCCACTGCCAAGCGGCCACTGCGTCGTCATAGGCCGCTGGAAACTTGTGCTCCGGCCCCATGCGGTAATCCACCGACACCACCACGCCATGGGCTTGCAGACACAGGCTGCGGCACAGCACATCGTGTGTGTCCAAGTCTCCAATGGTCCAGCCGCCGCCATGCAGATACACCAAGGCGGGCATGGCCTGAGTGGCCCCGGCTGGGTGGTACACCCGCACTGCAATGTCCACACCCGCGTGGCTGAACTGCAGGTCCTGCACACGGCCCACCTCGGGCGCATCGGGCTGGGTGAATGTGCGCCGCGCCCGGTAAGAAGCGCGGGCTTCGGCGGGCGTTTGCGTGTAAACCGGGGGAATGCCCTTTTCGCTCAACAAAGTCATCAGGGCTTGGGCTTGCGGGTCGAGCATGGGGGCACTCCGGTGGATTGGGGTTAGTGAGGGACAGTGGGGCTCAATAGGGTGAGTGGCCAATTATGGCAACCCCAGCCGCTTGGGGGGCAGGCCCTTTCAAAGACAGCCGTTGTGTTGTTTCCAGATGGTCTCGTGGCCCATGGCCTTGGCGAAATC
>JBIKQY010000248.1:0-4527 GCA_044349465.1 Limnohabitans sp.
CGCTGATCCTCGAATCCGTGGGCATCCCGGTCGAAGTGCACCACCACGAAGTGGCGGGCGCTGGCCAGTGCGAAATCGGCACCAAGTTCTCTACATTGGTGGAGCGTGCTGACTGGACACTGCTGCAAAAGTACGTGATCCACAACGTGGCCAACGCTTACGGCAAAACCGCCACCTTCATGCCCAAGCCCTACGCTGGCGACAACGGCTCCGGCATGCACGTGCACCAGTCCATCTGGAAAGACGGCAAGAACCTGTTCGCTGGCAACGGCTACGCTGGCTTGTCCGAACTCGCGCTGTACTACATCGGCGGCATCATCAAGCACGCCCGTGCCCTGAACGCGATCACCAACCCCGGCACCAACAGCTACAAGCGCTTGGTTCCTCACTACGAAGCGCCGGTCAAGTTGGCTTACTCGGCCAAAAACCGCTCGGCTTCGATCCGCATCCCCAACGTCGCGTCTGACAAGGCCCGCCGTGTGGAAGCGCGCTTCCCCGATCCATTGATGAACCCCTACCTGGGCTTTGCCGCTTTGTTGATGGCGGGTCTGGACGGCATCGAAAACAAGATCCATCCCGGCGAAGCCGCGACCAAGGACCTGTACCACCTGCCGCCAGAAGAAGACAAGTTGGTCCCCACCGTTTGCTCCAGCCTGGACCAGGCTTTGGACTGCCTGAACGCCGACCGTGCCTTCTTGACCAAGGGTGGCGTGTTCACCGACTCGTGGATCGACGCTTACATCGAATTGAAGATGCAAGAAGTCAACCGCAGCCGCGTGGAAGTCTCGCCGGTCGAATACGACATGTACTACTCGCTGTAAGCACCATGCGAACCATTGCACACGCACCTGTGCAATGCCAAAAAAGGACGGCCTCGGCCGTCCTTTTTTTGCTGTTGACTGCAGGCATGAGCGCGCAGGCCCAGCAAGCCGTGTACCGCTGCGGCCACGAATACACCAACGCCCCGCGCGAGCCCGGTTTGTGCGAAGCCCTGGCCCCACAGGCCATCACCGTGATCAGCGGCACCCGCCCCACAGCTTCGCCTGCGGCCGCCGCTGTTGTATCCACCCGCAGCCCCCCAGCCGAGCCCGCTGCCGCTGTCGCCACGGCGGGACAGTCCCGCACTCCGGCAGTGCCTGCCCGCACCCCCGATGTGCAGCAAAGCGAGCGCGATGCGCAAGCGCGCACCATCGTGATGCAAGAGCTGGACAAAGCCCGTGCACAGCTGGCGCAGTTGGTGCAAAGCTACAACCAAGGCGAGCCCGAGAAGTGGGCCGCCGAAACCCGCAACCACCAAAAATATCTGGACCGTGTGGCCGAGATGAAGGCGGCCATCGAGCGCACCGAACGCGACATCGACAGCCTGCAGCGCGAACTGACGCGCCGCCCGGTGCAGACCAGCCGCCGCACGCCATGAACACGCCCCACCGATTCCAGGCCTTTGACCTGCTGGCCACGCCTGTGGCCGTGATGCAGGGCCAAGGCCGTGTGCGCTTTGTCAATGCCGCGCTCGAAGATGCTTTGGGCCTGTCCCGGCGCACGCTGCACGACGCGTATTTGCCCGACTATTTTGTCGATCCGCAGCCCCTGATCATGGCCTTGTCCGGGGCCCAGTCCAATGAGTTTGCTGCGCTGCGCTACGAAGCCCAATTGCGCCGCCTGCACCACGACGAGCCTTTGCCTGTGCACGTGATCGTGGCGCTGACCGATTTGCCCGACGAAGTGATCGTGGAGCTGCTGCCGGTGGAGCAGCAAACCCGGCAAGAGCGCGAAGAGCGCCTGCTCGACCAGGCCCAAGCCAACAAAGAGCTGATCCGTAACCTGGCGCACGAAATCAAGAACCCGCTGGGCGGCATTCGCGGCTCGGCGCAATTGCTGGAAATGGAGCTCGACGACAAGGAGCTGACCGAGTACACGCAAGTCATCATCCACGAGGCCGATCGGCTGCAGACCCTGGTGGACCGCTTGCTGGCACCACACCGCAGGCCGCATGTGGTGGGCGACGTGAACATCCACGAAGTGTGTGAGCGCGTGCGGGCGCTGATCCTGGCCGAGTTTCCCCGGGGCCTGAAGGTGGTGCGCGACTACGACATCTCGATCCCCGAGTTCCGGGGCGACCGCGAGCAGCTCATCCAGGCGGTGCTCAACATCGCGCACAACGCGGCCCAGGCCCTGCAAGAGCGCGTGGTGCAAGGCGATGCGCAGATCACGCTCAAGACCCGGATCTTGAGGCAAGTCACGTTTGGCAAGCAGCGTTATCGCCTGGCACTGGAATTGCATGTGATGGACAACGGGCCTGGTGTTCCAGACTCGATCAAGGACCGCATTTTCTTCCCGTTGATTTCGGGGCGCGAAGGTGGCTCTGGCCTGGGGCTCACATTGGCGCAAACCTTTGTGCAACAACACCATGGCCTGATCGAATGTGAAAGCGAGCCGGGCCGTACGGACTTCAAGATCCTGATTCCCCTGCCTTGAAGCTTTCCCCTTGACCACAGAAAGTGCCACTCTGATGAAGCCGATCTGGATCGTAGACGATGACCAATCCATCCGCTTTGTGCTCGAAAAAGCACTGCTGCGCGAAGGACTGCCCACGCGCAGCTTCACCAACCCACGCGAGGTGATGAAGGCGCTGGAGGCCGAAGGCGACAGCGACGGTCCACAGGTGCTGGTCAGCGACATCCGCATGCCCGGTGGCTCGGGCCTGGATTTGCTCACCGCCATCAAGCAGCGCATGCCCGGTTTGCCGGTCATCATCATGACGGCGTTTTCCGATCTGGACAGCGCAGTCTCGGCCTTCCAAAGCGGGGCGTTTGAGTACCTGCCCAAGCCCTTTGATTTGCCCAAAGCGGTGGAGCTGATCCGCCGCGCCGTGGGCGAGAGCCAGCGCGAAGACGTGGCCGAAGAAAAAATGGCCGACGCCCCCGAAATGCTGGGCCAGGCCCCGGCCATGCAGGACGTGTTTCGCGGCATTGGCCGCTTGGCGCAAAGCCACGTCACGGTGCTGATCACGGGCGAGTCGGGCTCGGGCAAAGAGCTGGTGGCGCACGCGCTGCACAAGCACTCGCCACGCGCCAACCAGCCCTTTGTGGCCATCAACACGGCGGCCATCCCCAAAGACCTGCTTGAGAGCGAACTCTTTGGCCACGAGCGTGGCGCTTTCACGGGCGCACAAGCCTCGCGCCGGGGCCGCTTTGAGCAGGCCGATGGTGGCACCTTGTTTTTGGACGAAATTGGCGACATGCCTTTTGATCTGCAGACGCGTTTGCTGCGCGTGCTGTCCGATGGCAACTTTTACCGCGTGGGCGGGCACAGCGCCGTCAAGGCCAATGTGCGCGTGATCGCCGCGACCCACCAGGACCTTGAGCAGCGCGTCAAGGAAGGCGTGTTCCGCGAAGACTTGTACCACCGCCTGAACGTGATTCGCCTGCGCCTGCCCGCTCTGCGCGAGCGGCGCGAAGACGTGCCCGTGCTGGCGCGTTACTTCCTGCAGCGCAGCGCCCAACAGCTGGGTGTGGAGCCCAAACGCGTGGCCGACGCCGCGCTCGATCGTTTGAGTCAATTCCAGTTTCCGGGCAATGTGCGCCAGCTTGAAAACATCTGCCACTGGCTCACGGTGATGGCGCCCACGCAGGTGATTGAAGTCAAGGACCTGCCGCCCGAAGTGCTGGCCCCATCAGCGTCTGCACCGGCCGCGTCTGTCACGTTCACGGCCTTGTCTTCTGGCGTGGGGGGCGGCTTGGCCGAGACCGCGCTGGGGCAGTCCGAGTCAGGCCAGCTTGCCAGCCAGGACCGCCCTGTGGATGGGCACAACTGGGCAACGCCCTTTGATGCCACCGCGCCCAAGCCCGGTGTCATGGGCTGGGAGCCCGGCCTGGAACAAGAGGCCCTGGCTTTGCTCAACGCAGGCCGCACCGATGTGTGGGACGCGCTCACCCGGCGTTTTGAAACCAGCCTGATTCAAGCGGCACTCGCCACCACGCGGGGCCGCCGCATCGAGGCGGCGCAAAAACTGGGCATCGGCCGCAACACCATCACCCGCAAAATCCAGGAGCTGGGCCTGGACGAAGCCTGACGCACGCGGGTACCTGTTCGGCTATTTTTGTCATTGCCGGAGCCCAGACCTGTGGGCGATTTCATGGCCACCGCCCAGGCAAGCCCATCGCCCACGGGGTGGGCTCCTACAAGGGCTCCTGCGAAGAGACAAGACCTGAGTGGCTATTTGTAGGAGCCCACCCCCGTGGGCGATTTCACGCATACCGCCTAGGCCTGCCATCGCCCACAGGGTGGGCTCCCACAAGGGCTCCTGCGAAGACAAAAGGCCTGGTGGCTGTTGGTAGGAGCCCACCCCCGTGGGCGATTTCACGCATACCGCCCAGGCATGCCATCGCCCACAGGGTGGGCTCCCACAAGGGCTCCTGCGAAGAGAAAAGACCTGGGTGGCTGGTTGTAGGAGCCCACCCCCGTGGGCGATTTCACGCATACCGCCCAGGCCTGCCATCGCCCACAGGGTGGGCTCCCACAAGGGCT
>JBIKQY010000249.1:0-4525 GCA_044349465.1 Limnohabitans sp.
AAATGGGCTTGGCATTTTCTGGCTTGGTCGTGGTCGGCGCGATGGCCATGCTCATGTATGAGCTGTTCAGCTACATCGAAAAGCGCACCACCGGCTGGGCCCACCGCAGCTCGCAAGGCGAATAAGGCCAACCAGAGACTCAAGGGGATGACTTGGCACGCCAGCCTGAAGCTTGACTACACGCTGGAGTCCAACCGCAGCGTCGCCCGTTACTTGCACAGCGGGCCGCTGCGCATCTTGCAAAGCCTCTACCCCGAAGGCGATGCCGTCTGCCACAACGTGCTGGTGCACCCGCCCAGTGGCCTGGTGGGTGGCGACACGCTGGACATGCAAGTCACCGTAGGCTCTGGGGCGCATGGCCTGGTCACCACACCCGGCGCCACGCGCTTTTACCGGTCTGAAGCCGGGCTGGCCACCCAGCAAGTGCATGCGCGTTTGGAGGCCGAAGCTCGGCTGGAATGGTTGCCACTCGAAGCCATTGCCTACAACGGCTGTGATGCCCTCAACCGCGCCGTGTTTGAGCTCGCCCCTGGGGCAGAAATGATGGCCTGGGACATCACCGCCTTAGGCTTGCCCGTTGCTGATTTCCCCTTTGTGCAAGGCACGTTTCGCCAACACCTGGAGATTCCCGGTGTGTGGTTGGAGCGCGGCACCCTGAAGGCCACCGACACCCGACTGATGAACAGCCCCCTGGGCCTGGCTGGTCAGCGCTGCATGGCCACGCTGGTGTTTGCGTCGGGCAGCGCCATCGCCGACGAGCGCATCGAACGGGCGTTGGCATGCGCCCGCGAACTGCTTGAAGCGTCTGAACTGCGCCTGACTGCAGGCGCCACCTCACCGCACAAACAAGTCATCGTGCTGCGCACCCTCTCACCGTTGACCGAGCCTGCCGTGCTGCTGCTAAGGCAGGTGTGGGCGGCGTGGCGCCGCGAGATGTGGGGCTTGCCGGGGGCTGTGCCAAGGCTGTGGAATCTGTGAGATGGAGCCAATTGATTTGAGCCTTTTTGCCAACAAGCTCAAAATCTCATCAAAAAAAACATTGGAGTGACTCGATGGCTTTCTAAATCACCGAAACAAGAATACCCTCCAATTTTTCAAATGTCCCAATTGAAACCCTAATCCTCTAAAAGAGCTTTGTGGGTAACATGACCGGATCAACAGAAACAACCCGAAAGCCAGCACCATGAAAATAGTTTTCACTCTGCTCCTCTCTGTGCTCTTGGGCTTGACCGCACAAGCGCAAGACTTTCCCATCAAGCCGATCCGAATCGTTGTGCCGTACAGCCCTGGTGGGGGAACGGATACCGTGGCACGACTCATGGCAGCTCACATTTCAAATTCATTGGGTCAACAAGTCATTGTCGAAAACAAAGCTGGCGCGTCGGCCAACATCGGTACTGAATTTGTGGCTAAAGCTCCTGCCGACGGTTACACCATTTTGGTGACAGCACCCAATTTCACCACCAGCGAAGCATTGTTTGACAAATTAGGATGGCGCTTTGAAGACTTCATCCCCCTCATCCATTTGGCTCGATACGGCAATTTTTTAGTCGCAGCACCCGGCACACCATTTACGAGCCTCGAACAAATGATTGCCAGAGCCAAATCAGCGCCAGGCGCTTTGTCGTTTGGCTCTGCCGGAACAGGCTCCAACTCTCACTTGGCCATGGAATTGCTTGCGCAGCGCGCGGCCATCAACGTGCCCCATATCCCCTACAAAGGTTCTGGCCCCTTGAAAACAGACCTGCTGGGTAGTCACCTTCCCCTCGGCGTAGATGGACTGGGCGGTTTGAGCGAATTGATTCGTTCTGGGAAGCTCAAACCACTTGCGGTTTTGGCATCCAAGCGTTCTTCACTTGCCCCTGAAATTCCCAGCCTCGGCGACTTCGGTATTCAGGATGTGGATGGCAACGGATGGTACGGCGCACTCCTGCCTGCAGGCACACCCGCAGCGGTTGTCAACAAACTACATTCGGCCTTTGCTGCAGCACTGAATGCGCCGGAAATTAAAGACCGCATGACCACCATCGGTGTAGAACCTGTCGGTGGCTCCAAAGAAGATTTCAAAAACTATCTGACGGGCGAACGCAGAAAGTGGGCGCAGGTGATCAGTACAGCCAAAATCAAAGTCGACTGACTGACATCACGCCAAGAGAAATTCAAAGACAGCGCTCTTCATCGCGCTGTTTGCATGGATTGCCTTCAATCGAATCTGACAAAGACTGTTTGTCATCAAAAGCACGATTGCAGACATGGGCACAGTTCCATGCAAGCGCCAGCATGCCGGAAGTCAAAGGCTTGGAAAGTATTTGAGGTGCCTGCATTAGACAACTCAAAATGAGGCATCCTCTGATCAAGATGACGACGTCATCCGCTTTTGTATTTTTGAAAACTTCCGAGGAATCACTTGCCGAGTCCAAGCCCAGTGAATCATCCAAAAGAGCGCCACAGAATTCTTGTGGGCTTATGTGACAAGAATCAGATCCCCATCCGAGCTAACTTAAATGGCTTATGAACAAAGTTTTTCCTGATACGCCAGCTTATCCAGAGTTATTCAAGCCGTTTGCTTTAGCAGGTAAACCTTTGAAGAATCGCATCGTGCACGCGGCCATTTTGACAGCGCTGGCACAAAAGGGGCGCGTGACAGACAAGCTGGTCAACTACTATTCCAACCGCGCCAAGGGCGGTGCGGCCATGATCGTGACAGAACCTGTCGGTGCATTGACCCGGCACCAATCATCAGCACGCGTGTGTGCTTGGAATGACAGTGAGTTGTCGGGCCTGGCACGCTTGGCAGACAGCGTTGAAAGGCACGACTGTCGCATCCTTGCCCAAATTCAAGATCCTGGGCGTGCAAGGCACGTGGGCGGTCGACTGAAAGATGCGATTGGTGCATCGCCAGTCGCAGACGATTTGAGTTGGTCCATGCCCCGCGAGCTGAGTATCTCTGGCATTGAAGAAGTCATTGAGTCTTTTGCGCAAGCAGCTATCAGGCTTCACAGATGCGGCTACAGCGGGATTGAAATTTCTGCTGGACACGGTCATCTCTGGCATCAATTTCTATCGCCCTGGTCGAACCTGCGCGAAGATCGATATGGCGGAGAACTGATCAACAGAGTTCGAATATTGGATGAATTGGTGGATGCCATTCGCGCTTCAACCAACGCACACTTCATCATTGGCATGAAGTTGCCAGGAGACGACGGTGTCAGAGGTGGCATCGACCTAGAAGAGTCTTGCCGCATAGCCGTCCATTTGGAGCAAGCCGGAAAAATTCAGTATTTGTGTCCAACACAAGGGTCTCATGGCCCCTCCCTTGAAATGCACATGCCCAACGATCAATATTCGCGGGTTCCGTATCGCAGCATTTTCAACAGACTCAAAATGGCTGCGCCCAACCTGCCTCTCATGGCCGTGGCACGCATCACGGATCCATCCGAAGCGGATCAACTGGTTGTCAGTGGTGAGGTTGACTTGGTTGCTCTGGGTCGCGCACTCATCACCGATCCAGCCTGGCCAATCAAAGCAGCAAGTGGCAAAGCACGCGACATTCGTTATTGCGTGGCCGCCAACAGCTGCTGGAATACCATCGTTCATCAAATGCCCATCGCCTGTGACAACAACCCGAGGGTGGCTGAACCTGATGAATTGTTGTGGCAACCGCCTGTTGCATCGAAGAGCAAAACCATCGTGATCGTGGGCTCAGGGGTTGCGGGCCTAGAAGCCGCTTGGATAGCCGCGTCCAGGGGCCATCATGTTGTCGTCATGGGCCAATCTGAAGAGGTTGGCGGCAGTACACGCCGTCATGCTGAACTGCCCAATAGTGAATCGCTCAGCAGCATTTACGATTGGCAATTGAATGCATGCCAAAAAGCGGGTGTCGTCTTTGAATTGGGGGCCATCGCCAACCTAGAGAAAATTGTTGCGCACAAGCCTGATGAAGTGATCTTGGCCACAGGCGCCCAAATGAGTGTTCCTCGGTGCTTACCGAAAAGTGTGTTGGATGAAGGTTTGTTTATGGATATCCGTCAGTCTCTTCAGACCATTCACGCCATCAAATCACAGCAAGCGGGCTGTGCCGTTCTTTTTGACATGGACCAAACCGAAGGCACCTATGCCGCTGCTTTTTTGTTAGCAAAAAAGTTCAACAAAGTCATACTGATCACTCCAAGAGAAGGCGTTGCACAAGAAACACCCTTGGTGACGCGTCAAAATATTCAACGCGCCATTTTTGAGAACCATATTGAGGTCAGGTATTTGTGCGAGCCTTGGTTCTCTCCAACATTCAGTCAAGATGGCGGCTTGGGCTCCATCAGTGTTTTCGGCGGTGAACCTTACCCCATAGACGACGCCGTTTTCTTTTCATGGTCTAGCCCAAGACAACCGAACGACCAATTAGCGCCAAAACTCTTGGACGCTGGCTTGATTGTTCACAAAATTGGAGATTGCAAAGTAGCAGGCCCTGTCATGCAAGCCACTGCTGACGGCAATGCCATAGCCCTCAAAATTTGAGCTCAGCACCTGG
>JBIKQY010000250.1:0-4521 GCA_044349465.1 Limnohabitans sp.
TAAGGGGTGCTACGCGGCCAAAAGCCGAGCTGGCGTCCAGCGCCTGTGGAGCGTAGGTGAGCAAATTGGCGGGGCCATACAGCTCGTAGGCTTTGGCCTGGCCAATGGTGGTGCGGCCAGCGCGCAGTACATAGCTTTTGACGGTGCGCAAAAATGGCACGTCAGCCGGGATACCTTTGGGCTTGGGGGCGTCGATGGGGGCGTTTTCAGTCATGGGTGGGGATTGTAGGGCTCGCCCTTACCCTGGGGCGGTGCCCATGAGGTCAAGCTGTCTTGGGTTTGAAGTCACAAAACGCCGCGACTGCGCACTGCCCACACATCGGTTTGCGCGCTTGGCACACATAGCGTCCGTGCAGGATCAGCCAGTGGTGAGCATCCACCAAATATTTGGCGGGAATGCGTTTGAGCAACTTGAGCTCTACCGCCAAAGGTGTTTTGCCCGGGGCCAGGCCCGTGCGGTTGCCCATGCGAAAAATGTGCGTGTCCACCGCCATGGTGGGCTCACCATAGGCCGAGTTGAGCACCACATTCGCGGTTTTGCGGCCCACCCCGGGCAGGGCTTCCAGCGCTTCTCGCGTGCGGGGCACTTGGCCGCCGTGTTGTTCAACCAAAATTCGGCAGGTTTCCATCAGGTGCTTGGCTTTGCTGCGGAAAAGGCCAATGGTCTTGATGTAGTTCTCCAGCCCTTCAAGCCCGAGGTCCAAGATCTTTTGTGGCGTGCCCGCCACCGGAAACAGTTTGCGTGTGGCCTTGTTCACGCCCACATCGGTGGCCTGGGCCGACAGGAGCACAGCGGCCAGCAGCTCGAACACGCTGGTGTATTCCAGCTCCGTCACGGGCATGGGGTTGGCCGCTTGCAGGGTGGCAAAAAAAGATTCGATCTGTGCGGGCTTCATGAGGTGGGATGTTGGCAAAATGGAGGGCTTCGTCAACACGGGAAGATACACCATGCCATTGCAGTTCGCAGACCGCCTGAACAACGTCGAAACATCCGCCATCCGCGAGCTGTTCAAGCTCTTGGGCAAGCCCGGCATCATCAGCTTTGCGGGAGGCTTTCCTGACAGCGCCATGTTTGACGTGGACGGTATACGCGAAGCCAGCAACGCCGCGCTGAGCCAAGACCCCGGCGCAGCCCTGCAGTATGGCGCGACCGAAGGCTTTGGCCCGCTGCGCGAGCAACTGGCGCACTTCATGGGCCAAAAAGGTGCCAAAGATGTGACTGCCGAGCAGTTGATCGTGACCACGGGCAGCCAGCAAGGGCTGGATTTGATCGGCAAGACCATGATCAGCCCTGGCGACAAGGTAATTGTGGAAGGCCCGACCTTTTTGGCCACCATCCAGTGCTTTCGCCTTTACGGAGCCGAACTCATCAGCGCCCCGGTGGACGGCCACGGCGTCAAGACCGATGAGCTGGATAAGCTGATCGCAGAGCACAAGCCCAAATTTGTGTACCTGATCCCCACCTTCGGCAACCCCAGCGGTGCCTTGCTCAGCGCCGAGCGCCGCAAGCAGGTGCTGGAGATGGCGGTCAAACACCAGACCCTGATCGTCGAAGACGACCCCTACGGTGATTTGTACTTTGGCGAAGCCCCACCACCCAGCCTACTGGCCATGAGCGCATCCGTGCCCGGCAGCCGCGAATTGCTGGTGCATTGCGGCTCTCTGTCCAAGGTGTTGTCGCCCGGCTTGCGCGTGGGTTGGATGATCGCTCCGGCCGAGTTGCTGACCCGCGCCACCATGTGCAAACAGTTCAGCGATGCCCACACCAGCACCTTTGCCCAAGCCACGGCTGCGCAATACCTGTTGGCCGGTCGCATGCCCGCCACGCTCGACAAAGTGCGCAGCGTGTATGCCCAGCGCGCCCAAACCATGGGCGACGCTTTGCGCCGCGAATTGGGCGATGCGGTCGAGTTTGTTCAACCGCAAGGGGGTTTGTTTGTTTGGGCGCGCCTCACGGGCGCAGGCGGCAAGGTCAATGATGGCAATGTGTTCGCCAAACGCGCCATTGAGCAAGGCGTGGCCTTTGTGCCGGGCACACCGTTTTTCTGCGCTAACCCCGACCACGCCACCTTCCGCCTGAGTTTTGCCACCGTAGGTGAAGACAAGATCCTCGAAGGCATTTCGCGCTTGGCCAAAGCGCTGTGATCCTTGTCTTGTAGGAGCCCACCCCGTGGGCGATTGCTGGGTGTGTTGTCATGCAATCGCCCACAGGGGTGGGCTCCTACAAAAAACACCATGGGCGATCAGCCCACGAGCGCCTCAAACCATCGCCCAAAAGGGTTGGGCCACCACAAACTCAAGCCAACATGACCACTGAACTGTGCATCACCGTCAACGGCACCGAAGTCTGGCTGCAAGGGCAGGGTGACGAAGTCATCCTCATGCTGCACGGCTGGCCCGATACCCGCGCCCTGTGGGACGGCACCGTGGCTGCACTGCAAGACCGTGCCAGTTGTGCCCGCCTGACACTGCCTGGCTTTGAAACTGGCCCTGGTGCGACCAGCTTGGACGACATGTGCCAGCTCTTGCGTCAGATCGTGGACCGCATCAGCCCCGACCAGCCGGTGACCTTGATGCTGCACGACTGGGGCTGCATTTTTGGCTACGAGTTTGCCATGCGCCACCCAGAGCGCGTGGCTCGTGTGGTGGCGGTGGACGTGGGTGACCACAACTCAGGTGCCCTGCTGCGTGAATGGGGTTGGAAGGAAAAACTGTCCGTCATGGGCTACCAAGTGTGGCTGGCCTTGGCCTGGAAGCTGGGCGGCAACTTGGGCTCCCGCATGACCCGCGCCATGGCGCGTTGGCTGCGTTGCCCGACCGACCCGGCCACCATCACCCACAAGATGAACTACCCCTATGCCATGCAGTGGTTCGGCACGGCGGGTGGCTTCAAGCAGGCGGCACAAATTCAGTTGCCCATGCCGCTGCTGTTTGTCTACGGCGAGCGCAAGCCTTTCATGTTCCATTCGGTCAAATGGCTCGAAAAAGTCGCGGCCAATCCAGCCAGTGCGGTACAGGGCTTGCCCTGTGGGCATTGGGTCATGGTGTCCAAACCCGAAGCTTTCCATGCGCGCGTGCGTCAATGGTTGTGGGGCGAAGCTTGAGCGGACAAGACTGTAAAGCTCGCGCATGCAACCCGAAGACCTGATGAAACTGGTCAACACGCCTATGCCTTATGGCAAACACAAAGGCATGTTGATCGCCGATTTGCCCGGTAACTACCTCAACTGGTTTGCGCGTGAGGGTTTCCCCAAGGGTGAAATCGGACAACTGCTGCAACTCATGCAGGAGATCGACCACAACGGCTTGAGTGACTTGCTCAAACCCCTGCGCCAGCCTCGATGAGTTGGGGCTTGAGGCCATTTTTTTCGATAGCAGGCTTGAAGCGTTGGCTCAATCGTCCTCGGCAGCGCTGATCTCGGGAAACAGCACCTCGGTGAAACCAAAGCGGCTGAAGTCGCGTACCCGCATGGGGTAGAGCTTGCCGATCAGGTGGTCGCATTCGTGCTGCACCACGCGGGCATGAAAACCGTCCACCGTGCGGTCGATGGGCGTGCCTTTTTCGTCAAAGCCGGTGTAGCGGATGCGCGACCAGCGCGGCACCACGCCCCGCAAGCCCGGCACCGACAAACAGCCTTCCCAATCGTCTTCTTCCTCGGCCCCCAGCGGCGTGATTTCCGGGTTGAGCAGCACCGTGCGGGGGACCAGTGGGCGGCCCGGGTAGCGAGGGTTCACGGCCGTACTGCCAAAAATCACCAGTTGAAGGTTCACGCCAATTTGCGGGGCGGCCAGGCCTGCGCCGTTCACGGCTGCCATGGTGTCGTGCAAGTCGGCGATCAAGGCGTGCAGCTCGGGCGTGTCAAAGGTTTGCACCGGCTCGGCCACGCGCAGCAATCGGGCGTCGCCCATCTTGAGGATTTCTCGAACGGTCATGGCGGCTCTCTCACATGAAGAAATAAAAAAACACGATCATTTGCATGCGCCGCAGCCCATCGGCGCGCCCAATCTGGCGGCCAGAGCCGTCGTAGAGCCTGTCCCCATCGATGCGGCCCATGGCCGAGCCCGACGCACTGTAAAGGCGGTCACCGTCGATGCGGCCCATCTGGCTGCCCGAGGCGCTGTACACCCGGGTGCCGTCGATGCGCCCTAACTGCCGCCCTGACGCGTCGTAAACGCGCTCGCCATCGATGCGACCGATTTGCTGACCCGAAGCGTTGTAAAACCGCTCGGCATCCACCCGTCCAATTTGCCGACCGCTGCCGTCGTACAGGCGCTGGGCAAACGCTGAGGGCAGCAGCAGGGCCAACACCACCCATGCAAAGATCCATTTGTTCATGCAGGCCTCATGGGTTTTCTTCCCGGAACTCGCCCGCGTGGCGGCCGCCTTGGGCAGCTCGCGCATTTTCCTGGTTGCGCAAATCCACCCGGCGGATCTTGCCCGAAATGGTCTTGGGCAGGTCGCTGAACTCGATGCGGCGCACCAATTTGTAGCCTGAAACCCGCTCCCTCAAAAATTTGAAA
>JBIKQY010000331.1:0-3490 GCA_044349465.1 Limnohabitans sp.
CGAAGGCCGCCCCGGTGGTTACGACGAGTCCAAAGCGCGCTACGCCCAAAAAACAGATGCCCGCACGCTGGCCGACGCGGTCAACGGTGCTGACGTGTTCTTGGGCTGCTCAGCCCCTGGCGTGATGACCGTGGAAATGATCAAGACCATGGCCCGTGACCCAGTGATCCTGGCGCTGGCCAACCCCGAGCCCGAAATCCGCCCCGAGCTGGCCAAAGCCGCCCGCCCGGACTGCATCATCGCCACCGGCCGCTCGGACTACCCGAACCAGGTGAACAACGTGCTGTGTTTCCCCTACATCTTCCGCGGCGCACTGGACTGCGGCGCGACCAAGATCACCGAAGCCATGAAGCTGGCTTGCGTGCGCCAAATTGCCGACTTGGCCAAGGCCGACATCAGCGAAGAAGTGGCCAGCGCCTACGCCGGCAAAGAACTGTCTTTTGGCCGCGACTACCTGATCCCCACGCCTTTTGATTCGCGCCTGATCTTGCGCATCGCACCTGCCGTGGCGCAAGCCGCTGCCGAGTCGGGTGTGGCCACGCGCCCGATCACCGACATGGACGCCTACCGCCAGCAGTTGCAAAGCTTTGTCTCGCAAACCGGCTTGTTGATGCGCCCCATCTTCAACGCCGCCAAAGCGGTGCCCCAAAATGCCAAGCGCGTGGCCTATGCCGATGGCGAGGACGAGCGCGCACTGCGAGCCGCGCAAATGGCCATCGACGACAAACTGGCGCACCCGATCCTGATCGGCCGCCCCGGTGTGATCGCTGCCCGCATCGAAAAAGCCGGGTTGCGCATGCGCCTGGGTGTGGACGTGGACAACGTCAACCCGGAAGACGATGACCGCTTTCGCCAGTATTGGGAGCACTACCACCAGCTGATGAAGCGCAACGGCGCTACACCGGCTGTGGCCAAGGCGGCGGTGCGCCGCTCGAACACCATCATCGGTTCGCTGATGGTGTCCTTGGGCGATGCCGACGCCCTGATTTGCGGCCTGACGGGCAACTACATGACGCACCTGGAGCGCATCGACAGCATTTTGGGCAAACGCACAGGCGTGACCAATTACGCTGCCGTGAATGCGCTCGTGAGTGACTTGGGGCCACTGTTCATCACCGACACCTATGTCAACGAAGACCCGAGCGCCGAGCAACTGGCGGAAATCGCAGCCATGGCGGTCAAGGAAATCCAGCGCTTTGGCATCGTGCCCAAGGTGGCCTTCCTCTCGCATTCGAGCTACGGCTCGTCCAAGCGCGCATCGGCCCGAAAGATGCGTTTGGCGCGTGACCTGTTCGTGGAACAACACCCCGACATCGAGTGCGATGGCGAGCTGCACGGCGATGCTGCCTTGCAACCCGAAATCCGCAACGTGTACCTGGAAGACAGCACGCTCAGCGGCTCGGCCAATTTGTTGGTCTGCCCCAACCTGGACGCGGCCAACATCTTGTACAACGTGATGAAAACCACAACCAGTGGTGGCGTAACAGTGGGCCCCATTTTGATGGGCACGGCAGCCACCGCGCACATCCTGACCCCGGCCGCCACTGTGCGCCGAGTGCTCAACATGACCGCACTGGCCGCAGCCGGCGTGCGCAGCTGAGCGTGCTCAACCCTGCAAAGCCCCAATTTGGTGCCTATTTCGGTCGGAATGGGCACCAAAACAGGGGTTTTATAGGGGATGGACCTGACATACACCGTCAGGTACTTGCCGGATAATGGCACCGATTTTGCTAGACAAGAGTCACCGTTTATCAGACCCAGGAGCCCCTCATGAACAAGCGTTTCTTACTCAAGGCCACGGCCGCACTGGCAGCAGCCGCCTCTTTTGGTCTGGCACAAGCCCAAACCACCCCGATCAAGTTCCAGCTCGACTGGCGCTTTGAAGGCCCCTCGGCTTTCTTCTTGTTGCCTGTGGCCAAAGGTTATTTCAAGGATGCCAAGCTGGACGTGACGGTGGACTCGGGCAACGGTTCGGGTGGCGCAGTGACCCGTGTGGCTTCTGGCACGTACGACCTAGGCTTTGCTGACCTGGCCGCCCTGATGGAATTCCACGCCAACAACCCCGACGCGCCCAACAAGCCCGTGGCCATCATGATGGTCTACAACAACACACCCGCCTCGGTGATGGCTTTGAAAAAGTCCGGCATCAAGACGCCCGCCGACCTGGCAGGCAAGAAGCTGGGTGCGCCCGTGTTTGATGCGGGTCGCCGCGCCTTCCCCATCTTCCAAAAAGCCAACAGCATTGGCAACGTGGCCTGGACCGCGATGGACCCACCATTGCGCGAAACCATGCTGGTGCGCGGTGACGTGGACGCGATCACCGGCTTCACCTTCACCTCGCTGCTGAACATTGAAGCGCGTGGCGTGAAAGCCGAAGACGTGGTCGTGATGCAGTACCCTGATTTTGGCGTCAAGCTCTACGGCAACGCGATCATTGCCTCGCCCAAGATCCTGAAGGAAAACCCAGCCGCCGTGAAAGCCTTCCTGGCCGCCTTCACCAAGGGTGCCAAGGACGTGATGGCCGACCCGGCCAAAGCCATTGAATCGGTCAAGGCGCGTGACGGCATCATCAACACCGCCTTGGAAACCCGCCGCCTGCAACTGGCCATCGACACTGTGATCAACAGCCCATCGGCCCGCGCCGAAGGCTTTGGCCAAATCAATGCCCCCCGCATGACGCTGATGGCTTCGCAAGTGTCCGACGCCTTCAACACCAAGACCCGCGTGAAGTCTGAAGACATCTGGAACGGCTCATTCTTGCCTACGGCCAAAGAGCTGGACATCCTGCCCAAGGGCAAGAAGTAAACCAGCGCCAGCTCCGGGGCATGCCGCCCCGGCGCTCTGGGCCCACCTTGACCTTGCCGGGTCGGTGGGCTTTTACAGGGCGTAGCGTGTATACACTTTCGAACACCATTTTTGAGCTCTCACCATGACCCAAGAATCATTCGTTGATTTCCAGAATGTCTGGCTGGCCTACAACGACGAGTTGCTGGCGCAAAACCACTTTGCCGTGGAAGACATCAACCTGCAGGTCAAGCAAGGCGAGTTCATCGCCATCGTCGGTCCGTCTGGCTGCGGCAAGTCGACCTTCATGAAGCTGACCACGGGCCTGAAGATGCCCAGCAAAGGCCGCATTCTGGTTGATGGCCAGCCTGTGACGGGTCCGCTCAAGATCAGCGGCATGGCTTTTCAGGCCTCGTCTTTGTTGCCTTGGCGCACCACGCTTGACAACGTGCTGCTGCCACTCGAAATCGTGGAGCCCTACCGCTCCAACTTCAAGCAAAAACGAGAAGAGTACGCCGAACGCGCCCGCAAACTGCTGAACACCGTGGGCTTGGGCGGTTACGAAGACAAATTCCCCTGGCAACTGTCGGGCGGCATGCAGCAACGCGCCAGCATCTGCCGCGCCTTGATCCATGAGCCCAAGATGCTGCTGCTCGACGAGCCTTTTGGCGCGCTCGACGCCTTCACGCGTGAAGAACTCTGGTGC
>JBIKQY010000251.1:0-4501 GCA_044349465.1 Limnohabitans sp.
TGTGCAACTGACCCACATCCCTTACAAGGGCAGCACGCCCATGATCACCGACTTGCTGGGCGGCACTTTGATGGTGGGCGTCACGGGTTTGCCAGCGGTACAGCAGCATTTGAAGGCGGGCAAGCTCAAGATGATCGCCATCACCACGCCTCAGCGGGCGCCTGGAGCGCCTGATTACAAAACGGTGGCCGAGCAAGGTTTTGCCAATTTCAACGCCGCGCCCTGGGCCGGGTTTTTTGCGCCCAAGGGCACACCCAAACCGGTAGTGGACAAGCTGGCGCTGGACTTGGCCGACGCGCTCAAGCAAGCCGATGTGGCGCAGAAGATGAACGATTTGGGCAGCACCGTGGTGGGCAACAAGCCTGATGAGTTTCGCCAGTTTGTGACGCGACAGATCGAGATGTGGGCCGAGGGTGTGAAGATTTCCGGCGCCACGGTGGACTGAGCCATGGCGGCTTTGGGCAACTTTGCGCCAAGTGGCGATTACGCCTTCCCCTACCGCGATTTGGTGGGGGCCCGCGTGCTGGTGACGGGCGGGCGCGGCACCTTGGGGGCCGCGATTTGCCGGGGATTTGCGTCTTTGGGGGCGCAGGTCTGGAGTGTGGACCTGTCGCCCGCTGAAGGGGGCGAGCAGCACCCACAAATTGCGCACCGCGTGGCCGACGTGCGCGACCGTGCTTCGCTGCAAGCGGTGCAAGCCGAGGTGGCGCTCACCGAAGGTTTGGATGTGCTGGTCAATGCGCATGGCTTGCAAATCCGCTCGGACTTTGCCGGTTGTGACGAAGAGACCTGGATGACGCTGACCGATGTGAACCTGAATGGCGTTTACCGCAGCTGCCAGGTGTTTGGCGAGCCTATGCGCAGCCGGGGTGGCGCGATTGTGAACATTGGCAGCGTCAACGGGGTGGTGGTGTCGGGCAAGGGCACGCCTTACGGTATCCAGAAAGCGGCCGTTTCCCACATGACCAAGGTGATGGCCGTCGAGTGGGCGCCGCTGGTGAGGGTGAATGCGCTGGCTCCTACCGCCATTCCTTCGGGGATGACGAAGGACTTGTTTGCCAACCCGGATTACGTGCGCACCAAGACACAAAGCATCCCGATCAAGCGCACCGGCACTGAAGAAGACATCGTGCACGCGATCATGTTTTTGGCCTCGTCGGCTTCTGGCCTGGTCACCGGGCACACCTTGATGATGGACGGCGGCTTGTCTTTGGTGTGATGGGCCAGCCCTCAGCGCGAAGGCACGACCAACTGCCAGCCTTCAGGGCAATAGGCGGTGTAGGGGTAAAACTGTCTGGCTGAAGCACAAAAATAACTGGCGTTGACCGGTGCAGGCGGGGGTGCGGCGTAGCCGATGGGCGGTGAAACGTAGCTGACGGGGGGCGCGACAGGTTCGGGTGGGCTGGCTGCGGCACTGATGGCCGCACCGGCCAGGCCCAGAACCACCAAAGCCCCCAGCCATTCGGCGGCGCGGTGATTGCCATGTTTGCCATGGTAGCCATGGCTGTTGCCTGGGTGGCGGTGGCCGTGGCGTCCCTCGGCCAGGGCCAGGCTGCTCACGCTGGCGATCAGAATGCCCAAAATCAGTGGGTGCAAGACTTTTTTCATGAAGTACCTGGTGGGTGTAGGTGCTTACATAACGGCGGGCGGCTTGAAACGTTGACGACCAGGCCTGGCATTTGTCTGCAGTTGTAAGTGCTTGTGCAGGCCCTCAAGCCTCACTGCTCCTTGAGCACCCGACGGTATTGCACCGCTTCGGCTACATGCACGGCAGTAATGGTGTCGCTGCCCGCCAAGTCGGCGATGGTGCGGGCGACTTTGAGGCTGCGGTGCACGCTGCGTCCACTCCAGCCGAGTTTGACGGCGGCCTTTTGCAGCAATGCGGTGGCGTTGCCGTCCAAGCGTGATTGGGTGTCGATGGCTTGGCCTTGCAGGTCGGCATTGGCGCAGCCTTGGCGGGCCAAAGCGCGTTCGCGGGCGGCCAGGCTGCGAGCCGCAATCGTTGCGGTGCTTTCGCCGGGTGGGGCATTCAGCAAATCGGGTGCGGGCAGGCTGGGCACTTCGATGTGCAGGTCAACCCGGTCCAGCAGCGGGCCACTGAGCTTGCCTTGGTAGCGGCTGACTTGGTCGGGCGAGCAGCGGCAAGCCCGCGTGGCGCTGCCCAGATAACCGCAGGGGCAGGGGTTCATGGCCGCGATCAACTGAAAGCGCGCCGGGAATTCGGCCCGACGTGCAGCGCGGGCGATGGTGATGCTGCCGGTTTCCAACGGCTCGCGCAGGGCTTCGAGCGCTGCACGCGGGAACTCGGGCAACTCGTCCAGAAACAGCACGCCATGGTGCGCCAATGAGATTTCGCCAGGGCGCGGCGGCGAGCCGCCGCCCACCAAGGCCACGGCACTGGCCGAGTGGTGCGGCTGGCCCGTGGGGCGCTGCGCCCAGCGTGCCAAATCAAAACGACCAGCCAGGCTGGCCACAGCCGCTGATTCGAGCGCGTCTTCGATCGACATGGGCGGCAGCAAGCCCGCAAAGCGTTGCGCCAACATGGATTTGCCTGAGCCGGGCGGGCCGACCATCAAGAGCGAATGCCCCCCGGCGGCGGCGATCTCCAGCACGCGCTTGACGCCCGCTTGGCCTTTCACGTCGGCCAAATCCGCGTAAAGCGGTGGTGCGCTTGGGGTGATGGGGGCCATGCGGGCCCAGCCGTCGCCGGGTTCGGGTGGGGTTTCGTTGGTTGGCGGCAAAAACTGCTGCACCACATCCAAGAGGTGCCGCGCCCGAAACACTTCGGCATCGGGCACCAGCGCGGCTTCTTCGGCGCTGCCTGGGGGCAGCACCAGCCGGGTGCGCACCTGTTGCTGGCGCAGCACCAGGCTCATGGCCAGCGCGCCGCGCACCGGGCGCAGCTCGCCCGACAAAGACAACTCGCCTGCAAATTCATAACCCGCCAGCTTGGCCGCGTCAATCTGCCCACTGGCGGCCAGGATGCCCAGCGCAATGGGCAAATCCAGCCGCCCCGAATCTTTGGGCAAATCGGCCGGGGCCAGGTTGACGGTGATGCGCTGGTTGTGCGGAAAGTCCAGCCCGCTGTTTTGAAGGGCCGAGCGCACGCGCTCGCGGGCTTCCTTGACTTCGACATCGGCCAGCCCCACCAGCGTGAAGCTGGGCAGGCCGTTGGCCAGATGTACCTCGACCATGACGGCCGGTGCGGCCAGGCCCACCAGGGCGCGGCTGTGGATGGTGGCCAGGGCCATGTCTCGTCCTCCCTACTTTTTATGGGCACCAGTGTAGAGGAGGGCGGCTGTTTTGGGGGGGTCTTGTGGGTCTTCCAATGCTGTGTGCGTTTGGTTGGTCGGGCATCGGACCTTGCGTGCACCGCAAAGGTGTCAAGGCCCGCGCTAGAGCCAGGTCATGACCAGCCGCGCACCAAACTGAGACCTCAAAGCTGTCGATGCCTCAAATTGGTGCGTTCTGAGTGTGCTGGCCCACAGTGCCGTTCAACCGACCGGGGTGGAATGCGGGGGATGCGTGTTCAGAGGGAAAGTGCGCCCATCAAAGCCTGTGTGGGGGTGCTGCCAACAGTTTGGCACGCTCCCTGCTTAGAGGCTATGTCCTTTCTTCACTTTTGGAGTTCACCATGAAAAAATTGCTCGTTCCATCTTTGTTGGCCCTGTCTTTGTTGGCCGTGACCGGTGCAGCACAAGCGCAAGCTGCCGAGAGCTCTTTGTCGTTCAACGTGGGAGCGACCACCGATTACCGCTACCGTGGCATTTCCCAGTCGCGTCTGAAGCCTGCGGTGCAAGCCGGTATCGACTATGCGGACAAGAGTGGTTTTTATGTCGGTGCTTGGGGCTCCAGCATTAAGTGGATCAAAGACGCGGGTGGCGATGCATCGGTTGAAGTCGATGTGTACGGCGGCTACAAAGGCGCTGTGGGCGATGTGGCCTACGACGTGGGTTTCTTGCGTTATGAGTACCCCAGCAACAAGTTGGCAGTCAGTGCCAACACGAACGAAGTGTATGGCGCCGTCACCATGGGCCCCGCCACTTTGAAGTACTCGCATGCGGTGTCCAACCTGTTCGGTTTCGCCGACAGCAAGAACAGCTACTACTTGGACCTGAGCGGTACGTTTGACATGGGCAACGGTTTTAGCCTGGTGCCGCATGTGGGTTACCAGTCTGTCAAGAACAATGGCGCTTACTCGTACACCGATTACTCGCTCACTTTGGGCAAAGACTTGGGCAATGGTTTGTCGGCCACCGCCGCTGTGGTGGGTACGGACGCTGACAAAACCATGTATTTCACCCCCGCAGGCAAATTCACCGGCAAGACCGGCGTGGTCGTCGGCCTGAAATACGCCTTCTGATCCCCGCACCAACACACAAGGAGCCATCATGAAACTGGTGACCGCCATCATCAAACCCTTCAAGCTGGACGAAGTGCGTGAAGCACTTTCGGGCATCGGCGTGCAGGGCATCACCGTGACCGAAGTCAAAGGCTTTGG
>JBIKQY010000252.1:0-4492 GCA_044349465.1 Limnohabitans sp.
GGCGGCGTGCTGGCCGTCAACAAGGTCAGCTTCGACGTCAAGCGCGGCGAGGTCTTCACCCTGATCGGCCCCAACGGCGCTGGCAAGACCACCGTGTTCAACCTGATCAGCCGCATCTACACGCCCACCACGGGTGTGATCGATTTCGCCGGGCCGCAAGGCACGCTGCGCCTGACCGACCAGCCGCCGCACCAGATCGCCGGGCTGGGCATTGCCCGCACTTTTCAAAACATTGAATTGTTCGAGCACGCCACCGTGCTGCAAAACCTCTTGATTGGGCGTCATACGCACCGCAAGACAGGGCTGTGGAGCGAAATGTTTTTCACGGGTAAAACCCGCGCGGGTGAGATCGAAGCCCGTGAAAAAGTTGAGGAAGTCATTGACTTTCTGGACCTGCAACACCACCGCGATTCGATGGTGGCGGGCTTGCCTTATGGCGTGCGCAAAGTGGTCGAGCTGGCCCGCGCGCTGTGCACCGAGCCCAAGCTGCTGTTGCTGGACGAGCCCTCTTCGGGCCTGAACGTCGAGGAAACCGAAGACATGGCCTTCTGGATCTCGGACATCAAAAACGAGTTGGGCATCACCGTCCTCATGGTGGAGCACGACATGAGTTTGGTCTCCAAAGTGTCGGACCGCGTGTTGGCCATGAGCCAGGGCGAAGAAATCGCCACCGGCACGCCCAGCCAGGTGCAAAGCGACCCGGGCGTCATCGAGGCCTATCTGGGCTCGGTGGACGACGTGTCTGCTTTGCGCCGCGAAAATTATGTGCCCGGAGGTGCCGCATGAGCGCAGCCACCCAAACCCTGAACACGTCGGCAGAGGCGGCCGATGACAACGTGATGCTCAAGCTGCTCAACGTCGAGAGTGCCTACGGCCCGATCAAGGCGATTCGCGGCGTGAGCCTGCAGGTGCGGCGTGGCGAGATTGCCACCGTGCTCGGCTCCAATGGCGCTGGCAAGACCACCATCCTCAAAACCATCAGCGGCATCATCGACCCGCGCAAGGGCTCGATCGAGTTCAAGGGCCAAAGCATCACCGCACAAGACCCGGCGATCATCGTGCAGCGCGGCCTGATGCATGTGCCCGAAGGCCGCGAAGTGTTCCCGCTGCTGTCGATTCGCGACAACTTGCTGATGGGCGCCTACACCCGCAAGGACCGCGATGGCGTGGCGCGCGACATGGAAGCCGTGTACAACTACTTTCCCATCTTGCGCGAGCGGGCTGCGCAAGACGCGGGCTTGCTGTCCGGCGGCCAACAGCAAATGCTGGCGATCAGCCGGGCGCTGATGGCCAACCCCGACTTGATCTTGCTGGACGAACCCAGCTTGGGCCTGAGCCCGAAGTTGACCAAGGAAATCTTCGAGATCGTGGTGCGCATCAACCGCGAGCGCGGCACCACCATCTTGCTGGTCGAGCAAAACGCCAACATGGCGCTGAATGCCTCGGACTACGGTTATGTGCTGGAAAACGGCCGTATCGTGATGGAAGACACCTGCGCCCGCTTGCGTGAAAAAGAGGACATCAAGGAGTTCTACTTGGGCATGAAAGAAGAGGGCGTGCGCGCCGACCGCCGTTGGAAAAAGAAGAAAACCTGGAGATAAAACATGAGCCAACTCTGGGACACCTCCGGCATTGCGCCGCAAAAAAATGTCGTCATGGCGGGCGAGACCATCCCCGCCATCTTCTGGAACGCGGTCGCCGCACGCGGCCCCAATGTCTGGATGCGCCAAAAGGACTTGGGCATCTGGCGCAGTTGGACTTGGAACGAAACCGCACAAGCCGTGCGCGAGATTGGCCATGGCCTGATGGCGTTGGGCTTTGAGGCCCGGCACACCGCCTCCATCCTGGCCAACACCAACATCGAGTGGGTGCTGTGCGACCTGGCCACCCTCAGCGCCGGTGGCGTGTCCAACGGCATCTACCCGACCGACGCGGCCGAGCAAGTGCATTACCTGTGCGAAGACTCCAGCACCCGCGTGCTGTTTGTCGAAGACGACGAACAACTCGACAAGGCCCTGGCCGTGCGTGACACCTTGCCCTTGTTGCAAAAAATCGTGGTGTTCGACATGGAGGGTCTGCGCGACTTCCATGATCCGCAGGTCATCAGCCTTAAACAATTGCAAGCCCTGGGCCGCGAACACGCCCAGCAGCACCCCGACATGCTCATGCAGCGCAGCGCCGCTTGCAAGCCCGAAGAGCTGGCCATTTTGGTCTACACCTCGGGCACCACCGGCAAGCCCAAAGGCGGCATGCACAGCCACCACGGCCTGGTCTACACCGTGCGGGGCTACAACACCCTGATTGCCCGCGACGAGCGCGACGAGTGCATGTGCTTCTTGCCTTTGTGCCACATTGCCGAGCGCATGGGGGGTGAGTATTTCTCGATGTACACCGGGGCCAAACTCAACTTTGTCGAGAACCCCGAAACCGTGCCCGAAAACGTGCGCGAAATCGCACCCACCGTGTTCACAGCCGTGCCCCGTGTGTGGGAAAAGTTTTACTCGGGCGTGATGATTGCGCTCAAGGAAGCCGGTGGCTTGCAGCAAGCCGTTTATGGCTGGTCGATTGGCGTGGGCCATCAGGTGGCCGATTTGGTGCTGGCGAAAAAGCCCGTGCCCGGCAGCCTCAAGCTGCGCTTTCATGTGGCCCGGTTGCTGGCGCTGAACAACGTGCGCAAGATGATCGGCATCCACCGTGCGCGTTTTCTGGTCACGGGTGCGGCCCCCATTTCCCCAGATTTGGTGCGCTGGTATTTGGCGCTGGGCTTGCCCATGCTCGAAGTCTGGGGCATGACCGAGACCTGCGGTGCCTCGACGGGTGTGCCTGCTGACCGCATCAAACCCGGCTCGATCGGCCCGGCCGCTGAGTACAACGAAATGCGCCTGGACCCGGTGACCAGTGAGATTTTGGTGCGCGGCCCCAATGTGTTCATGGGTTACCTGAACCTGCCCGAAAAAACGGCTGAGACCATCGATGCCGACGGCTGGCTGCACACGGGCGATGTGGGCGTGGTGGACGAGGAAGGGTTTTTCCGCATCACGGACCGGATGAAAGACATCATCATCACGGCTGGCGGCAAAAACATCACCCCCAGCGAGTTGGAAAACGAATTGAAATTCTCGCCCTACGTCACCGATGCGGTGGTCATTGGCGACAAACGGCCTTATTTGACCGTGATCGTCATGATCGACCAAGAGAACGTCGAGAAATACGCACAGGACAACGATGTGCCTTTCTCCAACTACGCCAGCCTCACGCACAGCACCGAGGTGCAGGAGTTGATTCAGGCCGAGCTTGACCGGGTCAACAAGAAGTTTGCACGTGTCGAGCAGATCAAGAAATTCTGGCTGCTCGACACCCAACTGACGGCCGAAGACGAAGAACTGACCCCGACCATGAAGCTCAAGCGTAAACTGGTCGAAAAGAAATATGCGCCTCAAATTGAAGCGATGTACCACTGATTTTCCTCACCCTTTTCTACAACAGGAGACCTGCACCATGAAACTCAAACTCAGCCTCGTCGCTGCTGCGATGGCCCTGACCGCTGGCGCGGCCATGGCCCAGACGCAGGGCGTGTCCAAAAACGAAATCACGCTCGGCTCCATCCAGGATTTGTCCGGCCCGCTGGCCGGCTTTGGCAAGCAAGTGCGCCTGGGCATGATGCTGCGCGTGGACGAAGCCAACGAGCAAGGCGGCATCAATGGCCGCAAATTCAAGCTGCTGGTCGAAGACTCTGCCTATGACCCCCGCCGCGCCGTGCTGGCCGCGCAAAAGCTGGTCAACCAGGACAAGATTTTCGCCATGATCGGCCACATTGGCACGGCGCAAAACATGGCCGCCATGCCGGTGCAGTTCCAGAAGAACGTGATCAACTTCTTCCCGGTCACGGCTGCGCGTGAAATGTACGAGCCCTTCCACAAGCTCAAGTACTCTTTTGCCGCCACCTACTACGACCAGATGCGCCTGGGCCTGCCGATTTTGGTGAAAGAAAAGAACGCCAAACAAATCTGTGCCATGCACCAGGACGATGAATTTGGTCTGGAAGTGTTCCGTGGAGCCGAAGAAGGCCTCAAAACCATGGGCATGAAATTTGCTGAAGTCACCACCTACAAGCGTGGTGCGACCGACTTTGCATCGCAGATGCAAAAACTGGCCTCGTCCAAGTGCGACTTCGTGGTCATGGGCACCATCATTCGCGAGACCATTGGCGGCATCGCCACCGCGCGTCGTTTGGGCTTCAACCCCACTTTCATGGGTTCGAGCGCGTCTTACACCGACCTGATCCACAAATTGGGTGGCCCCGCCATGAATGGCTTTTATTCCACCATGTCGACCCAGCACCCCTACCTGGACGAGGCTGCACAGCCCATCCGTTTCTGGGCCAACAAGTACAAGACCAAGTTCAACGAAGACCCGACTGTGTTCTCGGTCTATGGTTACAACGCCATTGACTCGTTCTTGCGCGCGGTTGAAAAATCCGGCAAAAACGTGA